>DROX01000001.1 GCA_011321725.1 Nitrospirota bacterium
AAAAATGAGGTTACTTTATTGATTAATCCTGTGGTTGGCTTATTTTTATGAGGTGCCCTGCCTTGACAGGGATTTGTTTTTGACGGATATGATGGGAATCCCTTTTTAACAATGGACTGTCGGCTCAAGTCCGACAGTGACAAACTATCTTTGTTCTCATTACCCGGCCCCCGATTACAATCCCCGGGGGCATGTCTGATGCGGAATACGTTCTGGTCTTTGAAAGTGGATTGTCGGATCATAGCCTGCACCATGATCCCCAATCAAGTTGAGGACAGGCTTGATTGGGTGCCCTGTCCTGAGCTTAAGGGTTTTGAACAGATGTGAGATTGTTGTAGAATTATATATGTCCAGAGAAGATGAACAGGGGCAGCAGTGGGTTGTCTTCAGGACCGTCTATGATCCCACCGAGGCAGCCATGATAAAAGACCTCCTTGAAAGTGGAGGAATAGATGTTATTGTCCGCTCCTCAAAGGTAACACCCTATCCGGTTAACATTGGCAGGATGGGCGAGGTGAAAATACTCATCAGGAGTTCTGACCTGGAGGAAGCCCGGAAGATAATACCTGAGGATTAACCACTCCTCTGGGTTATCAGGCCGAGTATTCTCTTTGCCTCTTTGCCTACATCATTTTCAGGGTTCAGACTGATCGCCTTGTTTAAAGGCCCTTTTGCCTCTTCTGTTCTGCCAGAGGCTGCAAGTACAAAGCCAAGACTCAGCCATGCCCGCTGATGTTTGGGATCATATGAGGTGGCTTTTCTGAGTACATCTGCCCCTTCCTTGCTTTTACCTGTGTAATGGAGTGCAAGCCCGAGATCATTAAGTGTGTCCACATCTCTTTCGTTTATTCTCAATATCCTGTTGTAGATATCAATGGCCTGCTGGAAACGGTTGCTCTCAAAATATAGTGCACCCAGTTGAAAGAGCAGATCCCTGTTCTGGGGCTCTCTTTCAACAAGCTCGCGCAACTGTCTTTCCTTTGCATCAATGGTCAGAAGGTTGGCAGGAACAGGAGGGGTACTGTACTGTCCGGTGGGTTGTGTGGATTTTCTGTCTTTGAGGGTCAATAGTACAACAAATACGACCAGAAAGACGATGGCACCGACGGTAAGTTTCTTTACAAGATCAGGCATATTGCAACCTCCTAATATATGGATCTCAGTCTGCCCGTATGGCGGTCAAATATGACAGTGTCAACGATCTTCTTTCCATCTGTTACATTTATTTTTATGAAACGGCCTCTTATTTCCACAATCCAGATGTTAAGCCCCTTTTCTTTATAGTATTCGGACAATGCTTCTTTTGCCTCCTCAATGCTGATATTGTGTCTGTGCATTCCGTACTTTGATGCCATGGGACAGAAGTCACCATAGGGTGTGACAGCCTCCCTCCCATGCCATGCCAGCAAGGGTGTGGCTGTAAGAATTAGGATGAATACAACTGTTATAATAGTCCTGATGAAAATCTTTCCATACATGTATATTTTATAACACAGAAAAGTGAATAAATTGTGAAGAGCCTCTCTCCAGGCTGTATCTGGTAGCATCAGGCTCTGTAAGGGGATAAACCAGGACCCTGGTTAAAGATATACCTGTGAAGGGACGATAAAAGTATTGTAATTCAATAATCTGGAGGTAAAAGTGGAGAAACCAAAGGAGTCCGTGGTAATCCTTATGGCAGACGATGATGAGGACGATTGCCTCATGGCAAGGGAGGCCCTTGAGGAGGCAAGGATATGCAATGAGCTGAGATTCGTTAAGGATGGAGAAGAGCTGATGGACTATCTGAGGAGAGAGGGTAGATATGCTGACCCCTCGTCATCCCCGCGTCCCGGACTGATACTGCTTGATCTGAACATGCCACGAAAGGATGGAAGGGAGGCCCTAAAAGAGATAAAGACAGACCCTGACCTGAGAAGGATACCTGTTGTGGTGCTTACCACATCAAAGGCAGAGGAGGACATTTTAAAGACCTATGACCTCGGGGTGAATTCTTTCATAACAAAGCCTGTTACATTTGAAGGACTTGTGCAGGTGATGAAGACACTTGCTGAGTACTGGCTTGAGATTGTCAGTATTCCACAGGATGTGCAAGGTGACATCCCTTGAGATGTTGCAATGGTGTACGGCAAAAAATAAAGGATCAATAGAGTAAGGACAGGGGTGTCAAACAGGGGCAATGGACAGGATGGTAATAATTTCAAGCGTACTGGTTGCCATTGGTAGCAGTTTTATGTTCTTTTCAATTCTCAGGGCAAAGAGGATTCTGGGTATTGTTCCGGAACAATTGATAAAAAAATGGTTCTTCGTTATATGCCTGATGATATTCTTCCTTTTTGGTTATATCTTTTTCATATATGTGTTAATAAGCCAGTCTCGGTTCCCGATAGAAGTGATTACCTCTGCAGTTTTTTTCGGAGGGGCAATCTATGTCTATACAGTGATCAATATTTCCAGAACAACAATCAGCACCATCAGAGAAAAGGAGATGAAGATACTGGAGGCAAAAGACAGGCTTGAGATAGAGGTGGAAAAGCGTACAGCCCAGTTGAGAGAGGTTAACGAACAACTCAGGAAGGAACTCGTTGATCGCAGACGTGCGGAAGAGAGGCTCAAAGAGACGGCCGAACTACTTACCAGGAAGAACCAGGAGTTGCAGGAGTTTGTCTATATAGCCTCACATGATCTGCAGGAACCCCTGAGAAAGGTAATGGCATTCTCAGACCGCCTGAAATCACGTTATTCCGATGTTATAGATGAAAAGGGCCTTGATTACATGAAGAGGATGCAGAATGCCACAGAAAGGATGCAGACATTCATAAATGACCTTCTCATGTACTCAAGGGTGACCACAAAGGCCCGGCCTTATGAGCCTGTTGATCTGAAGATGGTATTTAATGAGGTGGTAAATGATCTTGAGGTCAAGATACAGGAGAGCAGAGGCAGGGTTGAGGCAGAGGGGCTTGCCATTATTGAGGCAGATCCTCTCCAGATGCGGCAGTTATTCCAGAACCTGATCGGGAATGCCCTGAAGTTCAGGAAAAAGTCCGAACCACCTGTCGTCAAGATAAAGGGTGTATTCCTGGAACCTGAAGACAATGGTTCAGGAAGGCTTTACAGGATTACAGTGCAGGACAATGGCATAGGCTTTGACGAGAGGTATGCAGACAGGATATTCGGGGTGTTTCAGAGGCTCCACGGAAGGAACGAATACAGGGGCAGCGGTATCGGGCTTTCCATATGCAAGAAGATAGTTGAGCGGCACAGGGGTAGAATAATGGCAAGGAGTTCCCCGGGTGAGGGGTCAACCTTTATTGTTCTTTTGCCAGAAAAACAGGTGCAGGACAGTGGTCACGTTGAGGTAACGGGGTATAGCCAGGATGGATGAGAGGATCATAAAGGTAATGCTTGTAGAGGACGACGAGGACGATTATATCATAACCCGTGATCTCCTTGAAGAGATAAAACATGTGAGATATGATCTCCACTGGTTCAATAACTATGATGATGCAATGGAGGAGATTGAAAAGGGGATCTATGATGTCTATATCTTTGACTACAGGCTGGGAGACAGGACAGGCCTTGATCTCCTGAGGTATGTTAATGAGAAGGGCATTGAAACACCGGTGATCATCCTGACAGGCCAGGATGATTATGAAACAGATGTGGAGGCCATGAGATGGGGTGCGTCGGATTATCTCGTGAAGGGTCGCATAGAACCACCCCTGCTTGAACGGTCAATCAGATATGCTATTGAAAGAAAAAAGGCCGAGCTGAAAATAAAACGGCAGAAGGATGAGATTGCAAGAACCAACCAGGAGCTTTCCACTCTATACAGCATTATCACTGCTGTAAGCAGCTCTATTGATATGGATTCACAACTTGACAACATAATAAAGGTCTTTCTTGACGAGGGTATAATTGACAGAGAGGACAGATGCGGTCTCTTCCTCGTGGATGGAGATAGACTAAAACTTGTCAAATATTATAATATTCCTGAGACCTTTGTTAACATGCACGAAGGCCTCAGGGTGGGGGACTGTCTCTGTGGATATGTTGCCAGGACTGGAGAGTTACTGATCATCAATGATGCTGACAAAGATGAAAGACATAAACTCGCTTATAGAGAATTCGGTTCTCACGGACATGTTATTATTCCCCTGAAAAGGGGGGAGGAGGTCAAAGGGGTAATGTTTCTCTATTATAAAGAGGGGGTCCAGATAAAGGAAAGCAAGAAGAACCTCTTCCTTAACCTTGGCAGGCAGATAGGCATAGCCATTGATAATGCAGAACTATACGAAAAAACAAAGGAACTCTCCATCACCGACCCGCTGACAGGTCTTGCCAACAGAAGGCTGATGAACAGTGAGTTGAAGCGTTGCTTCCAGAGGGCACGGAGGTATGGCAGGCCATTCTCTCTTATAATGTTTGATATTGATGATTTCAAACTCTACAATGATACCTTTGGACATCAGGCTGGTGACAGGCTTTTGTCGCAGATCGGCTCCATAGCCTTGAAGGAACTCCGCTCAACAGACCTTGCCTTCAGATATGGTGGTGAAGAATTTCTTATAATCCTTCCCGAGACAAAAATAAAGGATGCCCTTGTGGTTGCAGAGAGGCTTAGAAGGACAATCAAGACCATGACAAGGGTTACCATAAGCCTCGGGGTCTCCTCCTATAATGATGATGTCAGTGAGCCAGAACAGATACTTAACCAGGCTGATAGCGCCCTTTATCTGGCAAAGAGAAGCGGCAAGGACAGGGTTGAGATGTTCTGCGGTAAAGGAGCTGAAGACTGAGATGGAGTCTGGTACTTCCCGCCTTGAAAGGACTTGTATAACCTATGGACACAGATGAAGATGGATGGATTCTCAAGCAGACTGATTAGCAGGGATTATTTCCAGGCCATCATTGATTCAATGATGGATATCCTTATAGTGACTGATGCAGATGACAGGATAACCTTTGTCAACAAGACAACCTGTGAGTACCTGGGGTATTCCTCTGAAGAACTGCTTGGCAGAGATGTAAAGACCCTCTTTGATGGAGACCCTCTGGACTGTCTCCAGTTTGATGAGATACTGGAAAGATCATCCTTCAAGAATATTGAAAAAAACATAAGGACAAGCAGTGGGAGATATCTCACACTGCTTATCTCAGGCTCTCTTGTTGTGAGTGATGACGAGGTTCAATCAATCGTGTTTATTGGAAAGGATATAACAGACCTTAAAAGGGCTGAAGAAAAGCTGAAAGAATACACTGAAGAACTGCTGAGAAAGAATAAAGAGCTGCAGGACTTTGCCTATATCGCATCCCATGATCTACAGGAACCCCTGAGAAAGATAAGGGCCTTTGGTGAAAGGCTTATGAGGAAATACAAGGAACAGCTTGATGAGCAGGGACAGGATTATCTCAACAGGATGATAAATGCATCAGAAAGGATGCAGCAGCTTATATCAGGTCTGCTTATGTATTGCCGCGTTACCACAAAGGTACAGCCCTTCCAGAAGGTTGATCTGAACAGGATTGTCAATGAGGTGCTCAGCGATCTTGAGATAAAAATCAAGGAGGTAAAGGGCACGGTTAGTGTAGCCCGCCTCCACGAGATAGATGCAGATCCCTTGCAGATGCGACAGCTCTTCCAGAATCTTATTGCCAATGCACTGAAGTTTCATAAAGAGGATACATGTCCCATTGTTGAGATAGAATCGGATATAATATCAGACAACACTGGAAGGGAGATCTGCAAGATTTCAGTGAAGGACAATGGCATTGGCTTTGACCCCGGGCATAGCGAGCGAATCTTCGGGGTCTTTGAAAGACTGCATGGCAGGTCAGATTATGAAGGCACCGGCATCGGGCTTGCGATATGCAAGAAGATAGTGGAAAGACATGGTGGCACAATAAAGGCAACGGCCCAGGAGAACAAAGGTGCAGAGTTCATAATCAGGCTTCCCGTGAGGCATGAGATGGACAGTGGGGGATCATAGAAGTGTATCTTATGAAAGATAGGATAAGGATTCTTTTAGTGGAAGATGACGAGGACGATTATATCATAACAAGGGACCTGATTGCCGAGATTTCCATATGGAGGGGCGAACTTGACTGGCTCAGAGACCCTGAAGCTGCATTGCGGAAGATGCTGGCCAATGAGTATGATGTCTATCTTCTTGATTACCACCTTGGCAGTAAGACAGGTCTTGACCTCCTGAAGGAGGCTATCCAGGGCGGCTGCACGGCTCCTGTGATCCTGCTGACCGGTCGGGAAGATCAGGATGTGGATGTGGAGGCTATGAGACACGGTGCCTCTGACTATCTTGTGAAAGGTGAGATAACATCACAGATGATAGAACGGTCCATTAGATATTCCATCAAGCACAAGGAGTCAGAAGCAGAAAAGGACAGGCTGATTGAAGAACTGAAAGAGGCAATGAATCGGATCAAGACACTCTCTGGCCTGATCCCCATCTGTGCATCCTGCAAAAAAATAAGGGATGACAGGGGCTACTGGCAGCAGGTGGAGGCCTTTATCCAGGAACATACAGAGGCAGAGTTCAGCCACGGCATATGTCCCGACTGTGCCAAAAGGCTCTATCCCGCATATTACAGGGCAGAATAAGTCCCTTGTCTTTATGCAGTAAAAAAAGCCGCTTTTTCCGACAGGTCCCTACAGTGAATGTTCACGGATGGTGTTTATATGACAGAGTGCCACGGCAAGGGCATCTGCACTGTCTGTTGATGGTAGTTCCCTGAGCGAGAGCATAGCCTTTATCATGCTCTGTACCTGGTATTTATCCGCCTTTCCATATCCTACAACAGCCTTTTTCACCTCATTGGGAGAGTATTCAAAAAGGCCAAGTTCCGCCTCTGCAATTGCAAGCATCGCCACACCACGGGCATGGCCGAGACTTAAGGCAGCCTTTATCCCCTTTGCAAAAAAGACCTTCTCAATTGCAGCCTCCTCCGGTTCGTAGGCCTTTATTATATCCTTGATACCCCTGTAGAGGATGCTTAATCTCTTCTGAAGCGGATCAGACCTGCTGGCCTTTAATACACCTGATGATATATGATTAACCTGCCTGTCCTTACCAATCTCAACCACCCCGTAGCCGCAGAAAAAGCTACCGGGATCTATACCGATTACCCTGAGGGTTTTCATCTTCCCGGGAGGGCAAAGAGGATTTCTTCAACCATATCGCAGATTATATGACCCAGTAGAATATGGCACTCCTGGATACGCGGGGTATCTGCTGAAGGAACAACAAAGGGGTAATTACACTTTGATGCCATCTTCTCACCCTTTTTTCCCGTAAGACCGATGGTGATCAGACCGCGTTTCCTGCATACATCAATCGCCTTCAGTATGTTTCTTGATGTACCGCTTGTACTGATGGCTATTACTATATCACCTTCCTGCCCAAGGCTCTTTACCTGGCGGGCAAAAACCTCTGAGTAGTCATAATCATTTGCTATTGAGGTTATCACCGCCATGTCCGTATTTAATGCAATTGCTGGAAGCCCTGGCCTTTCAAGTTTGAACCGGTTTATGAACTCTGCTGCAATGTGGGATGCATCGGTGGCAGAGCCGCCATTGCCGAAGAGCAGGAGCTTCTTGCCATCGTCAAAGGCCTCTGCAATGAGACGTGAAACCTCAATTATCTGGTCATGGTATTTCTCAAAGAACTCCTTTTTCGTCCTGATTGATGCATCAACCGCCTTTGTTATGGAGCGTCTCAGTGATTTCATCTGTCCTTTTTTTCTGTAAGGTTCTTTCCTGCGTAGTTATTCCCTGGATAATCCTTTAAAGTGGGTGGCCCCTTTTTGCCACATCCATAGGAGAACAACAGCGCTACAATAAAAAGGCAAACAAAGACTCTCAGCATTAGAGCATCCTCTTGTATCTCTGAATCTGTTTCTTTATCTCCGAGGGCGAGGTTGCACCCCTGGATTTCCTTCTCCTGATAGCCTTCTCCACATCCAGGATATCCCTTATATCATCCTCTATAAGGGAAGAAAATCCCTTGAGTTCCTGGACAGAGAGTTCCTCAAGTCCTTTACCTCTCTCAATGGCATATCTTACAATCTGTCCTGTAACCTCATGGGCCTGCCTGAAGGGAAGCCCCTTCATCACAAGATATTCTGCAATGTCAGTGGCAAGGGTATAGCCCTCCGTGGATGCCTCCCTCATCCGCTTTCTGTTAAATCTTATCCTGGGAAACATCTCGGTCATGATGGAAAGCACTGCCCTTATGGTATCCACCGTATCAAAGAGAGGGATCTTGTCTTCCTGCAGATCCCTGTTATAGGTAAGAGGTAATGCCTTCATGGTTGTCAGCAGACTCATGAGAGAACCATACACCCTTCCGGTCTTACCCCTGATTAATTCCAGCACATCAGGGTTCTTCTTCTGTGGCATTATGCTTGAACCTGTTGTATAGGCATCTGGCAGATCTATGAATGAGAACTCCTCCGTAGCCCACAGTATGAGCTCCTCTGACAACCTGCTGAAATGCATCATCATTATCGCAGATGCACTCAGGAATTCAATTATAAAATCCCTGTCAGAGACAGCATCCATACTGTTTTCCGCAACCCTCTTGAATTTCAGGATCCTCGCAAGATATGTCCTGTCAGTGGGCAGCGTGGTACCTGCCAGGGCACAGGCACCGAGTGGCATCGTATCAATCCTTTTGAGCCCATCCTCATAGCGTTCCCTGTCCCTCTGGAACATCTCAACATAGGCAAGAAGATGCTGGGCTAGCACAACAGGCTGGGCATGCTGCAGATGGGTATAACCGGGCATTATTGTCTCGGCCTCTTTTTCTGCAACGGATAGAAGCCTTTTCTGAAAGGACTTTATCCCCTTAATAATCTCCCTTGTAGTATCTCGAAGGTAAAGCCTGAGGTCAAGGGCTATCTGGTCGTTTCTTGAACGTGCTGTGTGTAGTTTTCCCCCGATAGGGCCGATCTTCTCTATAAGGGAATGTTCTATGTTCATGTGGACATCTTCCAGCTCTTTTTTCCACTGGAATACTCCCTGCTCTATCTCTTTGTGTATCTCCTTAAGTCCGGAGATTATCTCTTTTGCCTCGTTTTTTTTAAGGATACCCTGGTGGGCAAGCATCCTGGTGTGGGCGATACTGCCTTCTATATCATAGGGCCAGAGTCTCCAGTCAAAGGAGATGGATTCGGTAAAATCCTCAACCGATGATGCTGTACTTTCTTTAAATCTTCCTGCCCAGGGTTTCTTCATGTATTGGCTCTCACATTCTATCTTTCAGGCAGTATTATAACAAAAAAAACAGGCAGGGTAAAAGGAAAAAACATCTTTTTTCTGTGGCGCGCCCAGGAGGATTCGAACCCCCAACCTACGGATTCGTAGTCCGCCGCTCTATCCAGTTGAGCTATGGGCGCTTAGTTGATTTTAAAGGATTTCAGGGGCTTTCGTCAAATTTATCCAACATGTAACAAGACCGTGAAAAAGGGTTTCAGAAAGGCAAAATACACTACAGTATGTTAAACCCTGTTTCATATTTCTACCGGCTATTGTTTAAGAAAATAAACAATACTCCAGAATGATGAGACTAAATATTCCTTTCCCTGGCCCTGTCTACGAAGATTTTTTTTCCGTTTATAACAGTCCCCTTGACGTTCTGGATTACCAGGTCTGCTACATCCGAGGATACCTCCACAAAGCTAAACTTATCCAGAATGGAAATGTTACCGATCTTCCTGTTGTCAATGCCTGCCACCCTGACAATGCTTCTGACTATATCAGATGGCGTGACATTGTCTCTCCTGCCAATGGAGAGAAAGAGCCTAGTATATTCGCTGGTGGCAAACATCTTATGGGATATATCCTCAATCTCCTCAACCCCGGCATAGGAGAAGGCGACCTGTAGTGCAGCGGCTGCAATCTCTTTCAGGGAGAATTCACCGCTAAGCCCCTCTATGAAGGACACCCTTTCCACGAACTCTCTGTTGTGCAACACATATTCTATTTCCTCAATTATCTCCTGCTGCCTGATCTTAACCACATCCTCTTTGGAAGGTAGTTCCGCCCTGAGGATCCTTGTCCTGGCTGTCCTTTCAATCAACCTCAGGTTCCTGTACTCCCTTGGCGTGACAAAGGTAATGGCAATGCCCGATTTGCCGGCCCTGCCTGTCCTTCCTATACGGTGGATGTAACTGTCAGGGTTCTGGGGGATGCTGTAGTTTATCACATGGGTTACCCCGGATACATCAAGGCCCCTTGCTGCCACATCTGTCGCCACAAGTATGTCAATATCACCCTTTCTGAATTTTTCCATTATCCTCTCCCTGCGTACCTGGCTGTAATCACCATGGATAGCTCCAGCATAATAACCCATCTGCTGAAGCTTTCCTGCAACGTCATCCACCTCTTTCTTTGTGTGGCAGAATACAAGGGCAAGGGAGGGATCTTCCACATCAATGATCCTTGAAAGTGCATTTATCTTGTCCTCCTCCCTGACTTCATAAAAGACCTGTCTGATACTTGATACAACTATCTTTTTTGCATCCACTGAGATCCTCTCAGGTGATATCATATACTTCCTGGCTATCTTCAAGATTGGCTCTGGCATGGTGGCAGAAAAGAGCATGGTCTGTCTTTCTTCAGGAAGTGAATTGATTATCCACTCAATATCATCTATGAAACCCATATTGAGCATCTCATCAGCCTCATCAAGGACAAGGGTCCTGATGTTTGTCAGTTTCAGGGTCTTTCTGTTTATGTGGTCAATGATACGTCCAGGGGTACCCACAACGATGTTTACACCCTTCCTGAGTGCACGAATCTGACGTTCAATAGACTGACCTCCATAGATGGGCAGGGATAGTACCTTTTTTCTTCTTCCAATCCTGTTCAGCTCTTCTGCTATCTGTATGGCAAGCTCCCTTGTAGGTGCAAGCACCAGTGCCGAGGGGAGCTTTCCTGGTTGGAGTCTCTCAATCACGGGAATGCCAAAGGCAGCTGTCTTTCCCGTGCCTGTCTGGGCCTGACCAATCAGGTCTCTTCCCTGCAATGCAGGGGGAATGGCCATCTGCTGGATCGGGGTTGGTTCCTCAAATCCCATTTCTATAAGGGATTTTATGATCTCATGGGAAATCTTAAAATCAGAAAACATTACTGACATAGTCTGTTACTCCTTTTTGGTTTAATTTGGGCAGGATTAAAGAAATAAAAGCTATCTTGAATTTCTTGAATTTCTTTTATACCTTGCTGTTTTTATTCTTCTCTTCTGTGCCTCTCGCTGTTTTCTTCTCTTCTTCACAGAGGGCTTTTCATAGTGTCTTCTATTTTTTAACTCCTTGAAAAGTCCCTCCTTCTCAATCTCTCTTTTTAGGAGTTTAATTGCACGGTCAATATTCTTGCCATTTACCTGGATTTCCAATCTCAACCTTCCTTTCCCTGTTTTTAGGTTATTAAAACAAAAACCGCAGAGGTAAGTTTCTGCGGCCAAACCAGCAAAATCCTTTACTCTCTGGTTACAATTATGACATAA
>DROX01000002.1 GCA_011321725.1 Nitrospirota bacterium
GCCACCGGGCAGGCACCTCTTCCCGGGGCAACTGTATCTCTTCAGGCATCCTCAGAAGTGGCTCTCCTGCAACTGAATCATAAAAGATACTATCCCGTTCATATACTGGCAGATAGATCAGGCTCTTCACCTCGCCTATGAAGGCTCTGAAAAGGGAAAGGCCCTCCTTTCTGCTCACATATCCCCCTGGTGATAGGGGCGGGGTCCCCTCTGCATTACCTTCAAGCTGCTGAAAGATTTCTTTAAAGTCCAGGTGCTTCAGAAAGCGATGGTTTATTACCTGGCTGTCCAGATACCTCAATCTGACAGTCTGGGTTCTCACCCCAAGGGACAGGGGAAAGACCCTTGTATCAACAGCGAGTGTTGAGTTGTCCACAATCCTGCCGATGGTCCTGTCCGTTCTGAAATGAAACATTATCCCCTTGAACCGCCAGTAGGGGACAAAAAGCAGTTCAATGGATCTCTCTGTGGAAGGGGGAAGGTAATAGTGGAAATGGTTCCTGGCAGTGATATAGAGTCTGACCCTGCAGTATTTGCACTGGAAGATCCTCTGTGCCTCTTGCAGAGAGACAGGTGCACCGCACTGGGGACAGTTATGCTCTATCTCTATACTATAGCTTCTGACCACACTGATTGCAGTATACCGACTCCAGGAGATTCACTGCACCGCAGTGAGGACACTTTCTTTCCTTCGGAGCCTCTGAGATGGCCGTGCCACAGCTTATGCAGAATCGTGCATGAGGCGGCAGATTCTTTCCACATGATGGACATTGCTGAAACACCACGATCTGATGCCCGCAATAGGGACAGAATCTTGCGTCTGAAGGCACCCTGTTATGGCACTCCGGACATTCCGTTGTGGTGGTATCATTGTTTTTGACCATCATGCTGGCAAACATGGCCGGCATCATGAAACCCATCCCCATGCCCATGCCGGCACCGGCCTGTGAGGGGTTCTCGGCAGCTTTTTCCATGGCCATAGCTGCCTTCATCTTGACAAGTCGGTCAAGGTTCTCTATTACGCTCAGTCTGCTCCTGTCATCTATTGCCTGCTGCACCTCTGGTGGAGGGGTGATGGAGTTGATATAGAGGTTTGTGAGGGCAAGTCCAAGATGGGAAAAGTCATCCTTCAGGCGTTCTTTCAGTCCTGTAGCTATCTCATCGTACTGTCCGGGAAGATTCAACAGGGAGTCAAGGTGCTCGCCCAGATAATCATTGAACCGAGAAACAATAACCCTGCTGAGGTACTCCTCTATCTCCTCGGTTGAGAATATGCCCTGCGTACCCACGATCCTGTTAATGAACAACACTGGCTGAACCACCCTGATGTCAAAAACACCGAAGGCCCTAAGACGGACAAGGCCGAGTTCACTGTCACGGAAGGCAACAGGGTCACGTGTACCCCATTTCAGGTTCGGAAAGATCTTCATGTTGACAAAATAGACCTCTGCCCTGAGAGGACTTGTAAGCCCCCAGGGTGTACTCAGTATCTTTGTAAGAAGGGGAATGTTTGCGGTTTTCAGGGTGTGTCTTCCTGGGCCGAAACCATCATACGCCCTGCCCTGGTAGAACATGACAGCTGACTGGCTCTCCCTTACTGTGAGCTGGGCACCGAACTTTATCTCTCCAGAGCCTCTCTCGGGGATCCTGTGTACTATCTCCCTGCCTGTCTCATCAAACCATTCAATTACCTCAAGGAAGATGATATTGTCTGTACCCATAGAACCTCCTTTGAGCAGCCTTTTTATAATCAAGCAATAAAAGGGGAAATGTCAAGTTCAAATGGGTTGCCTTCTATCAGCTCCCCTTTCTGATGAAGGCAACTCATTGCTACCTGTCATCTTGACGCAGCCTTTGAGATAATACTGGAAAGCGCCTTTTCAATCTTAGATATCCATTCCTCACAGCCGGCAATGTGATGCCTTTTTTGCAGATACCTCGGGTCATTGTATGATATCCAGACCTTGCCTTTGGCATCTTTCCAGACCAGGGCTTTTTGTGGAAGGTCAATGGCTACGCTCTGCTGGCACTTCATGAGAGGGCTTCCCACCTTAGGATTTCCAAAGATTATCAGCTCTGTTTCTCTTAATTCTATGCCAACTTTTTTTGCAGCATCAGAGTGTTTAACCGTCTTGAACAGGGTCATGCCCTTTTCCTTCAGCACACTGTAGAGTCTGTTTACCGTTTCTTCAACCCCGTAAGAGCTTTCCACATCAATCACCCCCTCAGCTGCGTATCCTGTTGTTGAGATGATTAATACAACCGCGATAGTTAACAATAATGCTTTCATATTCATCCCTCCTTTTATGTCAGTATAACATAAAACCCGCGCCGGGGATATCATATCCCCACATACCTTTGAGGATGAAGCCTCTTCTAATCAGTATTTACAAACCTTGATATTTCCAAAAATGGAAAGGGGCACCCCTCCCAATCCTTCCTGACATTCTTCATGATAATTTATTGCTTCAAAAAATTCTTCTTTTGCATCGGAATGGAATGATACTTTCATTTATTATATCTTCTCTGAATATCTCCAAAAACTTCTTCTGCTGGAATAGTTTTAACTTTTCCAGTTTCAATATCCTTTAGTCTTCTTTCTGCCTCTTCGGCCCATAACTCATCTATTTCTTTCTGGGTAGGATGTAAACTATTTAATATTTTTCAATCAATTTTGTTTTTATTTCTATAGGTAATGACTCCACCATTGACATAAGTTCATCTGTCTTTGTTGTCATTTTGGCTCTCCTTATGGCTTTTCTTTTATTTTTACCATAACATCAACCACAGCAGTGGCAGTTTATCTGCTGTCCGTTGTAGAGAGCTGTCAGGATGCATATTAACATAAGGATTCCTGCGTAGTCACTCCACAACTGCAGCTTCCATCAATATAAGGTCATATTTTTGTAACAAATCTATCATAACCAAATGTCAGGCTGACACCCCAGCTTATCTGCTAATATGTAGAACAGCGGAATCGCCTGTCCGATCTGATGCGGTTTCAGCCATTATTTCTTCACAGCAAGCAGATAGATACGATAGAAAACCAATTTCACTTTTCCTGTATCGTCCACCTGCCTTTCAAATGACTTTCTTATGATACCCCTGAAATCATCCAGGTATTCTTTTGATATTGGCTTACTATAATATGCTTGATTCAGATACCCTGCAGCTGCTCCTGATTCAAATATTTTGTAGACTTCTTCGGGTGAATGAGATGTTACCACCTCGTCTATCCATGCTCGCCTCACCTTAAAACCAGCATCTTCAAATAACTTTGCGTATTCTTCACTTGTATTCAGAAAGAGCCAGGGCTGATTGAAACTTTCAAATATAGTTTTTGTTGATTCCTTATTCTTAACCTCATTTATTGCCGTTATAAAATTTGGACAATATATTTCTTTTGCAGGTGCCTGAATAGCAATTTTTCCACCTTGCTTCAGTGCATTATGGCAGGCACGGAGAGCCCTTCTGTGGTCTTTGAACCATTGAAAAGCTGAATTACAAAAAATCACATCAAATTCATGTTGATAATCAAGTTCTTCAGCCGAGCAATTGCGAAATACAATTCCCAGATTTGAATATTTTTCTTTTGCCTTTTCAATCATTCCCTGCGAAGGATCAACTCCGACTACCTTGCCTTCTGTTTTGTCTCTTATGATTTTTGTTATATGGCCTGTTCCACAACCGAGGTCGAGCACATTGTCATTTTCTTGGATATCAAGCAGGTCAAACAGAATCTCACTTGCCGACTTTTGAACTATTGCATTGTTTTCATATTCAGATGATATCTCAGAGAAATTTGCCATTACCGGCATTTCCTTTTTATGACTAACATCTAAACTCACCTGTCGTTATGAGCAAGGCCGAAAGGCCGCAGCGAAATAACGGTCAAATGTAGCGATTCGTTAAATGATTTTTCATCCTACTATGCCGCTAAAGAAATCTCAGCATTAATCTTGTCCCAGGGGACATATATTCTTTTGTTCTGATCCTCATGAATTAGTCCTATCTTCTTCAATAATTTAACATCCTGATAAACATTCTTGTAATCTCTCTGTAATATTCTGCTTAACTCCCTTATGCTTGATAAACCACGGTCATGTAATATCTTTAGTAACTCTATTCTACATTTCGATAAAACCTGAAAAAATATTTTAGGTTCAACGAAATATAACCTCTCTTCTGTTACTTCGATTTTGCCTTTTTCTGCTTTGTGCCAGGCATTAATAAATTCTTTGTTAACCTGTTCTTCGGTTGCTATACCAACCTTTATATTTCTTGCTTTTCTTTTCATTTTTTCCTCCTCCTCCTGAATTTATCAATGTCTTTCTGAAAATCTTCAACTGATTTTTCTACATTTGTAAACTTATATGGTTCTTCTTTTCCTTTAATATGTCTATGGTCACCTTTTCCTGATTCATTATCATAACGAACAAGACAATCTCCTTTTTCGTTTCCATAATATAACCTGTATTTAAGCCCATGAGGTCTATCTGGGGTCTTAGAAGGTAACTGCCATATAATCATTTCTCTAATAGCGCCATCAGGATAAATCAGTTTAGAGTGATAAACCAGCTTTGCCTTTCCCATATGGCTTATTATACCATATGGTTGACAGGAATTACATATTATTTATAAACAGAATCTCTGATGAGTCTCGCCCTGTGATATATATATGCCTTTACACCCTCGACGGGCAATTTCCGCCTCAGGCAATCTCTTTATACACTCTGGAAAGTTATCTTTATCTGACAGCATGTTCATGCCTCCAGTCTGATTCCATCAAAAAACTCTTGAAGTGGGTAGACTGTTTCGCCGTGTAATTCCATGATTCATCCTCAGCCCGCACTGAGGTGGCATATACTGCGTATATTACACCATGATCCTCGCATATGCCCCTTGCCACCCAGACATTGCACAGGACATTTTCATATTTATGTCTGCTACACAGTTGAGATGCCGGCAGGAAAAACTGACTGTCAATTGGGTTTATGCTATGCTCTGCATATTGCTTGATGACTTTTTGCTTATTCTACGGGGTTTGGTGCAGAATATATTATGATGCCGTAGGAGAAATTAAGACAGCACTTAAAAGAACCTTAACTGAACATTAAGGAAACAGGATTTAATCAATATTTCCCAGGGAGCGGCTTTTTCTCTTGACAAAGGGAGGCCTTATAGGTGTTATGCGGCGCAAATTCCATATTTCGGAAGCACGTCGTGCAACACGTCAAAACGATGCGCCTGAAGCGCATCATGGAAATACTTCCAATCAGATGAAAGGAAGGATTTCCTATA
>DROX01000003.1 GCA_011321725.1 Nitrospirota bacterium
TCCTTCATTCTGCTTATATCAGCCTTTATCCTGCTTTTTACATCAAGGACATAACCCTCAACTCTGGGAAATTCAATCTTCAGATGTCCTCTCTCTTTTAAAGCCTGAACAAGTGTTGACCTCCTGGGTGGTTCAGGCACTCCAATGCCTTTCTTCTTAACAGGTATTACCTCAAAAGGTATTCCATAGACATCCACATACTCAGGTGGTAGCATTCCATTTTCATCAAGAGTGTAGTTCATTCTCCTCAGCCCTCTACCAACCACCTGCTCACATAAAAGTTGTGAAGAAAATGCTCTTAAACCAAATATCTGTGTTACATTGTTTGCATCCCATCCCTCGGTAAGCATTCCAACCGACACAACACACCTGACATCCTTTCCAGGAGGCTCACCCTCTCCATCCCATTCGGTCTTTCCAACTGTTGCAACCTTAAGCCTCAGGTTTTTTGCTACCTCCTGTTTGGTCTGGGAGCCGTCTTCGCTTTCAGCCTCTTTCAGGAGTTTGGTATCAATCCTTATGGTGGGCTGGAAAGTTTCGCTATTTTCCAGTAATTCAGGAAAGAGTTTGCCTTTCGTAAATATACGCACTTTCTTCTTTGATGATTTATCCTCAACCATCTTCTCGCCACTTATATACTCAAAGACAATCTCTGCAAGGTCTGTGTTGTCACAAACACAGATCATTACAGGTGGCACTGGAAAACCATTCTCTTTGAATGCCTCGAATGTCTTTTTCCACTCACCAGCAAGGGTAACAAGCGCGCCCTCTGCCTCCCTGAATACAGATTCAGGCTTTGGCTTTCGTCTCTTTGTTGCCCTCTCAGATGCAGGCAATGCCTCATTAATAGTCTTCCAGAGATGAAAATATTTAGGAATTGGCTGCCCTGAATTGTCATCTACAGGCACCCTTGGTATCTTCACTATACCGCATTCTATTGCATCCACAAGCCCGAAATCCGACACAAGCCATGGGAAAGGTGATCCCTCTGGGTATCCACTTCCCTGAATATAAAACGGAGTTGCTGAGAGGTCAACGCAGAAGTTGATCTTTCGTGCAAAGTTAATCTTATCAAGCCCACCAACCCATATAGTTGCCTCTTCCTTCTCCTCTTTTATTCTTTTTCTCTCCTCTGCAGAAAGGTTCTTTAATTCTTCCTCAGCCTCATAAGGAGCTGGCCTGTATGCATGATGAGCCTCATCATTAAACACAAGTATGTTCTCTTTTCCCCTGAGTTCTTTCAATACTCTGTTACAGAATGCCCTTTCGCTTTCCTCTCCCCTCTGGATAACGCTCTTCTTCTTGCTATCATCAACAGGCAGAAATGCATGCCAGTTAGTAACAAGGAATTTCCCCTTTGACAGCATCTCCATCATTGACCCTGGAACAAGGTCAAACTTCTCATAATAGTTTTCTGGATTTGATGGATAAAGAACCGAAAGCCTCTCTTTCACTGTAAGATTAGGACATACAACAAGTATGGCATCAGAAAACCTCTTATCCCGTTTGTATTGCACTTTGTTTATTACAGACCAGGCAGCAAGCATCGCCATAACAATAGTCTTGCCACTGCCTGTGGCCATCTTACACCCATATCGTTTCAGAGGTTTATATCCTTTTGCAAGATCGGACTCTGAAGGTACATCCAGAGGAATGCTGAGCCCTTTCGGATTTTTGGGCATTATCTCGGTGAGATAGATTATCGTCTCAACTGCCTCTCTCTGGCAGAAAAAGAGTTTTCTTTCCCTGTCAGGAGAGTTCCAGTGCTGAAGCAGTCTCTCCGTAACTCCTGTAACCCCCCTGTACCCACCCTCACGCCACTCTTTAACCCTCTGGCGGATGGTGTTTACCAGTTCAAGTTCTCTGAACTGTTCTTCTACAAATAAGCCTATCTGTGCATCCGGTCTTTTGCCTGTGCGGAAATAATATCCCGCAGGCCGCCTGCCCGACATCCTCTTGGGCTGCCCTTCATCATATATCCAGTACTCCTTCGGCTCCTCAAAGGGATTGTTTAATATTGGATTGTCAACTATTAA
>DROX01000004.1 GCA_011321725.1 Nitrospirota bacterium
AACTGTTCTTCTGGGAAGGCGGGTGAGTAGGAAAAGGGAGTTCGGAGGTCGGAAATCCGATTTCTGACATCAGACCTCTGATATCCCTTGAGCCCTGAGCCGGAAGACCCATCCGTCTGGATAACCTCGCGGGAGGTGATGAATGGTGAATTTCCTGCCTTATATCTTTTATCCCCTGATTCATTTATGAGTTGAGCCATATCTGCCTTAGCAAAACCCAAAACAAAAACAGAAGGAGGACAATGGTGAGGAAGGGGATCTTTTTGCTCGTAACAGTGCTTATTGGGGTGTTTGTGTTTGTCAGTACTGTGAATGTATATGCAAATGACCTGGATCTGATACTGAGGGTACTTCTTAGAAAGGGTATAATCACTGAGAAGGAGTACCAGGAGTTGAAGAAGGAACTGGAAAGTAAAAAGGTTGCCGGGGCAGGAGAGCCCGCAAAAGGCCAGAATGTTCAGAAAGAAGATGGTGTTTTGCCTGAGACTATATCACTTTCGGGTTCAATCTACGGTGAATACCGGTGGGTAAAAAACAGGGAGATAACCGATGCTGAGACCGACTCCACATCAGACCTGTATCTGCGGAAGATAGAACTTGGCGTTGAGGCCAAACTGATAGACTGGATAACCGCATCAGCTGTATTCAACTCGGAGTGGATCGGTGATGACGTAAACCAGGGAGATGAGAAGGTAGCGGTAGATGAGGCAACGGTCACATTACAGGAAGAGGCTTTTCCTTTTTATCTTGTTGCAGGCAAGAGGACACAGCCCTTTGGTGTGTTTGAGAACCATCTGATAACCGATCCCATGACCCAGGATGCCTATGAGACGAAGAGAGTGGGTATTACTGCAGGCTATACAGGGCCGTTGGGGCTTGATGTGTCTGTCACTGTATACAAGGGTGAGGAGCAGATGGATCATCTCTTTGAATCCGGGCTTTTCAGTGACACTGTAAGCAGAGCAGGTGAGGCCACAGATGATTTGGGTTCCTACATAGTGTCAGTCAGTGTGGAGCCGCTTGATTCTGTAGTGTTATTTGGAGGTTATCTTTCAGAACCTGGAAGGGGCACAAGGAATCAGACCGTGAATGCAGGTGTAAGTTTTCTGCCCCCCTTCATTGATGGTCTCAGGTTTGATGCAGAGTACATGAAGGCGATTGACCGGGAGAAGTACAGTGGTACAGACAGGCAGTACAAGGAGGGTGTATTTTCAGCCACTATTGCCTACGAGTTTGTGTTAAGACAACGGAATGTGATAGGAGGAGGTTTATTTTCGGAAAGGAGGGCTCATCTGATAAATGAACCCCTTGAGGTAGCCCTGAGGTATGAGCATTTTGATGATGATGGTATGAGTGAAGAGCTTGGGGTGTGGACGGTGAGAGACCGCTACAGTGCTGGAGCGAGGTACAGTTTTTACAATGACGAGGAGAGAGGTTTTAATGCCTTTGTGGCCGGTGAGTACAGGCGGACAGAGTATCGCACCCAGGCTGATATGAAGGATGGTAACGATGAGGTCTATCTGAGGATTGGTGTGGACTTCTAAAAAAACTTTAAAAATTTTAAAAAAGGAGGAGTTTTATGAATAGAGCTTTTACACGGTTAATGGTTATAGCAGGTTTAATCTTATTTCTGTTTGCTGGCACATCTCAGGCCATGATGAAGACAAGGACATTAAAGAAGGACCCGGCCATTGTGATTGCTGCCTTTGGTACAACCACCAAGGCCATGGTCACCTTTGACTACTTTGAGGAGCAACTGAGAAAGGATCTGCCGGATAAGTACAAGAAACTCCGTATTGAATGGGCCTTTACATCAGAGATAGTAAGAGAAAGAGCAAACAAAAAGTTTCGCAAGGCGGGCATTAACAAAAGGTTCAGAAGCCTTGCCCAGGTGGTATCTGACCTTGAGGATGAGGGATACCGGAAGATAGTGGTACAGCCGCTTCATATCTTCCCTGGAATTGAATACGAAAGTGTGTTAAAAATGGTAAAGGGACTTGTCGAGGCCTTTCAGGATTTTGATCTGAGAATCAAGGTTGGCACGCCTCTGCTTACCCACTGGGAGGATCTGGAGGAAACCGTGGTGGCATTGAAAGAGGAGTTGTTGCCACCTTCAGAGGGTTGTAATATCCTGGTGGCCCATGGTACAGGTGAGACGGAAAATGGTGCCAACATTACCTATCTGGGACTTGAAAGGATTGTCAATGTTTACTATCCAAATGTATTTATCGGCACTGTAGAGGGCATACAGAGCCGTACAGAGGCACTGAAGAGGGCAAGACAGTGTAATCCCAAACGCATCAGGTTCGTACCCTTTATGTTTGTTGCAGGCGATCATATCATGAATGATATCATGGGACAGGAGCCCGATGATGGCGAACTCTCCTGGGCACTTGAAATGCAGAAGGCTGGTTTCAAGGTTGACACACCCACTGTGACCTATAAAGGTAAGCTCTACTACAAGGGACTGGGTTTTTATCCGGAACTTGATAAGATCTTTGTAAAGAGTATCGTCAGGAAGTTGAAGGAGTTTGAGAGATAGAATGGTTTTGTCATTTTGCATATTTTCGGAGAGGGCTATTAATGGCCTTCTCCGAAGAAAAATTTGTGGATTTTTTAATAGATACAAAATGAAGGGCTTTCACTTTATATTGGTTTTCATTGTTAGATATTTTTGACTGGTACAACAAACTATACCAGGAATAAGGAACTAATTAATAGAGTGTTATAAATGAACCAGGAAACAAAAAGAGTATTCAGAAAGATACATCGCTGGGGAGGTTTGCTGGTTACCGGCTTTGTGCTTTTTTATGCCGTAACAGGTATTCTGCTCAATCACCGCAAGACATTCAATTATTTTTATAGACTCAAGGTGGAAAAGACCTCTATTACCCCTTCTGATACTGAAAGAATAAGGGAGTTTGTGAAATACTACAAATCGCTTATCAAAAGAAGAGACGACCCGACGGTTATAAAGATAAAGGGTGCCAATACTGTGGAGTTTCTCTATGGCTCCCATGGATTTATACGCTACATAGTAAAACCCGAAAAGGGTGAGATTATAAGAACAGAAAAGGTCTTTGTTGAGCCCCTGAACAGACTAAACAACATCCTGCACAAAGCAGCAAAGACAACTGTTCTCTGGGTGATATTCAGTGACATCTTCTCCGTGGTGCTATTGGTCTCAACTATTGCTGGGTTATTCATCTTCAAGTACCGGAAACTGGATATAATACTGCTTGTTTCTGGTGTGATCTTACTGTCATTTTTTGCGGTGATTGGTTAATGAAAGAGCTGGTTGAGTTAAAAGGTCTAACAAGGCGGTTTGGTAAGAAGACCGCAGTGGCAGGGATTGACTTTGCCCTGAAAGAGGGAGAGTTTGTAGGGCTTTTAGGCCCAAACGGTGCGGGCAAGACCACCACCATCAGAATGCTTACAGGCCTTTATAAGCCAACAGCTGGAACCATCAAATACCATGGGAGGGACTTCTTTGAAAATCAGAAGGAGATCAAGGGTTATATCGGGGTGGTCCATCAGTACAGCAACCTTGACCGTGACCTCACAGCCTACGAGAATCTCTCCCTTCACTGTATTCTTCATGGAATCCCTAAGGATGAGAGAAAGAAAAAGATAGAAGAGGCACTTGAGTTTGCCGGGTTACGTGAGTATCGCGACCGTCAGGTAAAGACCTTCTCTGGTGGCATGAAGCGAAGGCTTGTGATTGTAAGGGCACTTCTTCATGAGCCAAGAATACTCTTCCTTGATGAGCCCACTGTTGGGCTTGATCCACAGATAAGACGGTCTCTCTGGGACCTGATCGTAAAGATAAACCAGTTGAAAAAGATGACCATACTGCTTACCACCCATTACATTGAGGAGGCCGAGAGGCTCTGTGAGAGGGTGATGATAATAAACGAGGGCAGAATAATTGCCGATGCATCACCTGAGGCATTAAAGAAAGACCTCGGCAGATATGTGCTTGAGGTGTTTCATGAGGAGGGGATAGAGGAGAGGCTGTTTCAGACAAAGGAAGAGGCTCTGGAGGCTTTGAAGAACTGCAAGGAGACCTGCAAGATCAGGGAAGTCACACTTGAGGATGTGTTTTTGAATCTGACAGGGAGGAGAATAGATGTTTAGTTATTTTTCTGGCAGAGAGGATTTAAGAGAAAGAAGGGCATTAAAAAGGGCGTCAATTCTGCTGTTGAGATTTCTTATTTCTGTTTTTATATCTTTTAGTTCCTCTTTAATCTCAGCAGTTCGTTCATCAACTACTTCATATATCATCTCAAGGGTGACTTTTTTAATTATGCCTTTTACTGCCTCTTTCATACTTAAATTATACCACACGAGGAGACATATATCAAATGCTTAACGGAATAAAAGGAATACTTTACAGGGAACTGAAGGTTTACAGCAAGAGGGCTCGTAAGCAGCTTCTTGCCTCTTCACTTTCGCCTCTTCTCTATCTGATTGCCTTTGGGTGGGGATTTGGCGATAAGGTGGTTGCAGGTGGACTTCCCTATATCACATTCCTGATTCCTGGACTGATTACAATGAGCAGTCTGAATCAGAGCTATGGGATAGCGCAGGAGATAAACATAGAGAGATTCTATTTCCACCTTTACGATGAGTATCTTATTGCACCAATCCGACATATAGAGATAGTGCTTGGTGAGGTCTTCTACGGCATGTTCAAAGGGTTGATCAGTACATTCCTAATATTTGTTTATGCCATGTTGTTCGGGGTAGAACTGGTGTTCAGCCCTGTGTTTTTTCTGGCCATACTGGTTCACACATTCCTGTTCGCATCACTTGGTACAACCATGGCCATGATCATCAAAGACCATGGCTCCCAGGCGACGGTAAACACCTTCGTGATAACTCCGATGATCTTCCTTTGCGGGACATTTTTCCCTGTTGATAAGTTGCCCTATATATTCAAACTGATTGTATACGCCCTGCCCCTTACTTACAGTACAAAGGTGATCAGGGCATCTCTGACCGGTGCGGCTGTAAGTCCATTGTTTTTCACGGTGATGATGGCCTTTGCTGTTGTATTTTTCCTTACAGCCTACAGTGCTGTACGGAGGATAGAGGCATGAGAGATAAGTCAGAAGTCAGAAGTCAGGAGTCAGATGGGGTTTATAAAGACTCTTCAACTTTTCTATGTGGAATGAAACCCGCCCTGATTTTGCTTGTAGCATTATTGTTTGGTATTACTATGCTTGCCACACTAAAGGGAGCGGTGAGTATCAACCTCCTGCACATGACCGATACCGAACGGGACATACTCTTTTTTGTCAGGCTCCCAAGGGTCCTTCTCTCAGGGCTTGTGGGCTCAGCCCTCGCACTGAGCGGACTTTTATTTCAATACGTAATGAAGAACCCACTTGCCGATTCCTTTACCACAGGTGTGTCTGCCTCATCTGCAATGGGTGCTGTGGTGGCAATTATGCTCGGGCTTGGTGTGCTTATACCAGTTTTTGCTCTTGCAGGCGGAATCACAGGTCTTGTAATTGTGTACAGAATATCCTCAGTAAAAGGAAGGGTTCAGCCTATAACCATGCTTCTTGCCGGCATTGTGCTCAGTACCTTCTCTTCTGCCACCATAAGTTTCATGAAGTTCCTCAGTGACGATGCCGTAAGTTCCATCATCTTCTGGCTTATGGGAGGTTTCCAGGATGCATCACTCCGGAAGGTGGCAGCCCTATTTCTGGTGGTAACAGGATCCTTCATTGCAGTGAGAAGACACTACCTGGGGCTTGACATACTCAGTTTTGATGACACCACTGCCCTTTCAAGTGGTCTCAGGGTTGACAGGTTGCGAAAGGAGGCGTTCTTCCTGGCTGCCCTGCTTACTGCATTCAGTGTTGGCTATGCCGGAATAATAGGATTTGTCGGGCTTATTGTACCCCATGTAATAAGGCTCATGAAGTTCGTAAAGGCATCGGAACTGGTTCCACTCAGTGTGCTGGCCGGAGCAGTGTTCATGATCTTCAACGACCTGATCTCAAGAACCCTGCTAAGTGAAGGACAGGAACTGCCCGTTGGCATTATAACATCCTCTCTTGGCGGATTGTTCTTCCTTTATCTGCTTATCAAGAGAAAGAGGGAGCTTTACTACTTTGATTGAGCTCAAAGAGATAGAGGCAAGGCAGGGTGATTTTATCCTGAGGGTTTCCAGGCTCAGGCTTAAAAAGGGTGAACTGGTGGCTGTGCTTGGAAACAACGGTAGTGGTAAATCCACCTTCCTGTCTGTTCTTTCTGGACTCAGGGGGTTTACCGGTGGATACCTCCTTGATGAACGGGACTTCAGTGAGTATCCTCTGATAGAAAGACACAGGATTGTATCTCTGCTACCCCAGCATAGCAGCCTCAATATGCCCTTTGATGTACATTATGTGGTACTCACAGGAAGATACCCTTACACCGATGGAAAGGGCTACAGTTCAGTTGATATTGCCCGTACAGAGGAGACCCTCAGAAGGCTTGATATCTATCATCTCCGTAACAGGCAGTTTAATGAACTCTCTGGCGGTGAAAAACAGAGAGTCTTGCTTGCAAGGGTTGTGAACAGGGACTCTCCGGTGATGCTCCTTGATGAACCTCTCAGCGGGGTTGATCTCAGGCACCAGCATGAGATCGTTAACCTCCTTGAAGAACTCAGCAGAGAGAGGCTTATTCTCATTGTTGTGCATGACATAACGCTTGCTGTCAGGGAGTTTGAAAGGTTTCTCTTTTTCGTAGATGGCACCCTGAAGTATGACCTCAAGAAAGATGAGCTTGATGAATCAAGGCTCTCCGAGGTATTCCAGGTTAATATACGGTTTTTAAAAGAGGGAAACAGGGTATTTGTATATACAGATGGAATCAAAAAGGAGGTATAAGATGACGATTTTAAAGAGGACCTTAATTGTACTGGTATTTGCTTTCTCGATCCTTTCAGGTAGTGCCTTTGCCTACGAAAGAGTGGTGGTTCTGTATGCAGCAGCCTCTCCTGTGCTTAAAGAACTGGGTGTGTCAGATAAAGTGGTTGGTGTAACCAGAACAGACCATACATTCAGGGGTGTCACATCAGTGGGCTCACACCTGAGGCCCAACATGGAACTACTCAGGGCCTTAAGGCCTGACCTTATAGTGGCAGGCTCCAAGAGGGCATTCCCCGAGGAGATGTCAAACCGCCTCAATGCAAGGGTGTTCTACTTTGATCCCCGTACCCTTGAAGAGATACTTCAACGTATAAAGTCTCTTGGTGAGATATTAGGAGCTCAACAGCAGGCACAGGCTCTGATAGACAGGCTTAAAGAGAAACTCTCCGAGGTCAGACCGCTGGAAGACAAACCAACTGTTATATATGAGACAAGCGCCAGACCCCTGAAGGTGGCAGGCAGTAGAAGCATAATCACATCCATCATAGAGCATGCAGGAGGGGTAAATCTTATAAAGGTCAAGAAGAAGCATGTCCTTATCTCTCCTGAAAAGGTTGTGAGTCTTGCTCCTCAGTTCTATATCTATCAGGTTGGGCCCATGAACAAGAACCCCCTTGCACCTGAAAAGAGACCCTATTTTGGTTCGTTAAAAAGCCATGTGGTAAAGGTTGACGAGTACGAGTTTGCAAGGCCGGGAATAAATGCCTTCCAGGCAGTGATAGACTTAAACAGAATCTTTCTGGAGGTTTTAAAATGATCATCTATTCGGTGGGCCTTGGCCCGGGAGACCCTGAACTTATTACAGTAAAGGCAAGACGGATACTTGAGGAGTCAGATACTGTAGTGGTACCACAGTCTGATGAAACAGGCCGTTCAGTGGCACGCGAGATAGTTCTTCAATATATACCGGAGGAAAGGATCATGATGTATTATTTCCCCATGAACAATGACCGGGAGGAGTTACAAAGACGCTACACTGATCTTGCAGGAAAGATAAAAGGCCTTGCAGACTCAGGCAAGAAGGTCTGTTATGTAACAATGGGAGACCCCACCATTTATAGCACCTCAAACTATCTGACCCAAAAACTTCTTGAACTCGGTATACAGGTAAGACACATTCCCGGGATAAGCTCCATAAACGCTGCATCTACCATGCTTTCACTACCGCTTTGTATAAAGGGTGAGAATTTTGGGGTCTATGAGATGCCTTCAGAGGTGGAAAAAGCAGTGGAGCTTATCAGAAGACATCCCACAACTGTATTTATGAAGGTAAATAAAAGACTGCCTGTATTGGTTGAGGCAGTCAGAGCAGTGCGTCCCGAAAGGGCCTATCTTGTCCGCAGAATAGGCCTTGATGGTGAAACCATTTACGACATGCTCAACTGTGCACCCCCACCAGAGGCAGCATATCTGTCGGTGGCAGTGATAAGGTCAAAAATTTTGACTGGTCATAAAAAATGACCATATGATAGAATAAAATAGAAACTACTTTTAAAAAGGAGGAGTACAATGAAAAAGATTCAGGCATCAAAGTTCAAAGAGCAGTGTCTTGCTATCCTTGACAATCTTAACTCAGAAGGTATCATAATTACAAAGCACGGGAGGCCTGTTGCAAAGGTTATTCCTTACAAGACAAAATGCG
>DROX01000005.1 GCA_011321725.1 Nitrospirota bacterium
AGTAAAATAGGATTCAAGGGGTCGAGGGTTCAAGTAATAAATAAAAACTTTTAATCTCTATCCTTTCCCTTGAACCCTGCAACCCTTAACCCCTTTACCCCTTTTAGACAATGCCATGATGAACCACCTCTTTATACTCCGAAAAATCTGCGATTTTCGGAGGCCTTTCTTACTGCTCACAGCTCACTGCTTACTGCTCACTGTTAACTCCTGACTCCTGACTCCTGACTCTTGACTCCTGACTGTCTTATTGGCACCCTGCCTTGTTGTAGATAAAGTAAAATTATTATGGACACTACTGAACGCATACATAAAAACATCTTTACAGATTTGGTTGAATTGTTTATACTACTGATATAGGAAATGAAAAAGGTTATCATCAACAGAGAGACACTGAAACTCCTTGATAGAAAAAAAACCTTCCTCAATCGTTCTGATATCACAATCTTCCCCGCCTCGGACAACAGGGAGGTCTTTGAGATACACAGCAGAGAAAAGGCCAATCTCATAATCACCACCTTTGACTCACCTGACATGGACGGCCAGCGTCTCTGCGAAAGCATAAGAAAAGACGATGAGTTGAACAAAGTATCAATTATATTGATATGTCCAGGTAATATAGATGTTTCCGATAAATTAGTGGATATAGGCGCAAACTCCCTTCTGCCATGCTCCGTAAGTACGGAAACCCTCATAGAGGAGGCAGAGAGGCTGCTAAACATTGCAAGACGCAGGACAGTGAGGGTTGATCTTTCCATTGAAATCCACGGAAGCAGTGACAGGACCACCTACTCAGGGATGATTGAAAACATAAGCTCATCAGGAATACTTTTCCAGTCAGAGGCTGTCCTTGACGAGGGTGACAGGATAAGATGTAACTTCGCTCTGCCAGAGATGAGGGAGATCAACACAGAGGCAGAGATTGTGAGGGTGGTGGAGGGTCATCTGGACGAGGACGGCAGAAGGTGCTATTATTATGGTGCGAGTTTTGTTGACATTACACCTGAGACACATAGCTCTCTGGAGGAGTTCATAAACAGGCATGTATAATGCCTCAGGTCTATCAATACCTTGAAATTTTATGACCTATCTCATAGCAAATAATCACCTTTATTGGTACAATAAACTCCAGAACCAGCTGTAAGGATATGGAAGTCCGAAAACTCTGCCATAGACCTTACCACTGGATTTGAAAATACACTTATCAAGGAGGATTTCATGACAAAGGTGATTGATCTGAAGAAGGAGATCCATTTCTACAGCGACAGGATCTCAAGGGAGATGCTTGCCGATACACCCGAGATGAGGGTGGCACTCATGTGTCTTGAACCAGGCCAGGAACTCACACCACACAAGGCCCCCCTGAGGCTCATGATGTACTGTGTGGAAGGAAAGGGCGTCTTCACCGTAGGTGATGAAGAGATAGAGGCAGATGAAAAGACAGCCATACTCTGTGACCCCATGGTTCCCCATGGATTCAAGGCATCAAAGGGTGAGCGCCTCGTGGTTATGGCGGTGGTAACACCTGCTGAAATGGAGTAGCTTTATTCCAACCTAAAATCCAGCGACAAAATTCATAGCAGTAGTATGGTTGAGTCTGAACGGATTTGAATTTTGCAATAAGATTTGCCGTGGATGGCAAATCGCAAAATTCCCTCGGAGTCAGGCAGGATGCCTGACGAGAATGAGGGGTCCCCAGAAAATCTTCCGATTTTCTGGGGTGTCGGGGATGTGTAAGACTCTACCATACTACTGCTTACAGTAATTCTTCATTAACTTTACAGCTGGATAATGAACCCAACAAACCCGATAAACCAAACAGATACTATTATCTTTTCAGCAACTGCAGGGCACGGCGCACGATATTTTCAACTGTAAACCCGAACTTCTCAAAGACCGTCTTGTAGGGCGCAGAGGCACCAAAGCGGTCAACACCGATCACCTCGCCATCAAGCCCCACATACCTGTGCCAGCAAAGGCTGGCACCGGCCTCTACCGCCAGCCTCTTCCTTGTCTCTGGTGGCAGGACCTTCTTCTTGTATCTGGCAGACTGTTCCTCAAAAAGCCGGAAGGATGCCATATTGACGACCCTGACCTTTATACCCCTGCCCTTCAACCTCTCATAGGCCTCCAGTGCAAGATGCACCTCTGAGCCAGAGGCAAGAAGTATGAGATCGGGTGTCCCTTCTGAATCTGCAATAATATAACCACCCCTGTGGATACCCCTTTCAGAGGAGTATCTCCTTCTGTCTATTACAGGCACCTTCTGTCTGGTAAGCACAAGGGCAACGGGTCCACGGGTGTGCTGAAGGGCAATCTTCCATGCCTCACGGGTCTCATTGGCATCAGCAGGCCTTATCTCTGTAAAGTCAGGGATGACCCTGAGTGAGGAAAGTTGCTCAACGGGCTGGTGCGTGGGACCATCCTCCCCAAGCCCGATAGAGTCGTGGGTAAAGATGTAGATCACATGCTGGTGCATCATGGCAGCAAGTCTTATTGCCGGTCTCATATAATCGGAGAATACAAGAAAGGTACCACCATAGGGGATAACGCCCCCATTAAGAGCCATCCCGTTCAGTGCTGCAGCCATGGCATGCTCGCGGACACCGAAATGGAGGTTCCTGCCTGCCTTTTTCACTCCAAAATCAGGA
>DROX01000006.1 GCA_011321725.1 Nitrospirota bacterium
AGGAAGCCCTTCTGCTCAAGATAGTCCCTGATGAATTTTATGATAGCACTCCTCTTCCGGAAGGTCTCCCTCACCTGGGGATTGACTATGAGATCCACGTAACGCTGCCTGTATCTCAGCTCAATGTCCCTGAGACCGTGCCACTTCTCCGGAAGGGGTCTCAGGGATTTGGTCAGAAGTGTATACTCCTTGACCAGTATTGTCAGTTCATCTGTCTTTGTCCTGAAGAGTGTGCCTTTTACACCAACAATGTCACCTATATCAAGCTTTTTCGTTAGCCTGAAGTCATCCCCCAGGATGTCCTTCCTGAAGTATACCTGAATCCTCCCCGAATCATCCTGGATATGGGAGAAGGCTGCCTTTCCAAAGCTCCGCCAGGCAACTATCCTTCCCGCAACAGAGCACTCTACAGGGTCAGACTCAAGCTCTGCCGCAGGGGTGTCACCATAGGTCTCATGGAGTTCACCGGCCTTGTGGGTGGTCTCATAGGGATGGCCATAGGGATCTATACCGATCTCTTTAAGTTCCTGAAGTTTTTTCAGCCGCTGTCTTATAAGTTCGTTTATCTCTTCCAAATCAACCTCCAGATGGATATTATAATATACTATTGCCTTAACTGACCTGTACCAAGCACTATGAACTTGGTGCAGGTCAGTTCCTCAAGCCCCATGGGGCCACGGGCGTGAATCTTGTCAGTGGATATTCCTATCTCCGCTCCAAGGCCAAACTGTCCGCCATCATTCAGGCGTGTGGATGCATTCACCATAACTGCCGAGGAGTCAACCTCTTTGAGAAACCTCAGGGTTTTATGGTAGTTTTCAGTAACAATGCTGTCTGTATGGGCAGAGCCATATCTGTTTATATGCTCAATTGCCTCGTCAATGTCCTGTACAACCTTGATATTCAAGGTAAGGGAAAGATACTCATTATAATAGTCATCCTCCTCAAGGCCTTCTATATCCTTGATAATCCTTTGAGTCTCTGCACAGCCCTTCAGTGTTACACCTGCTGTCCTGAACCTCTCTGCCATCTTGGGCAGAAACTCACTGGCCACAGCAGCATGCACCAGCATGGTCTCCATTGCATTGCACGTGCCCGGCCGTTGCACCTTTGAATTAAAGCATATCTCCTCTGCCATCCTGAGGTCTGCATCACTGTCAACATAGACATGGCAGACACCCTTGTAGTGTTTGAGCACCGGTATCCTTGAGTTTTCAGTTACTGTCCTTATCAGCCCCTCTCCTCCACGGGGGATGATAAGGTCAACCAGGCCTTCAAGCCTTATCATCTCCATTATGGCCTCACGATCTGTTACATCAATAAATGATACAGCACCAGGATGAATGTCAGCCTCAGAGATGGCCTCTTTAAGGATCTTTACAATAGCCCTGTTTGAATGAAATGCCTCTGTGCCACCCCTCAGGAGCACGGCATTGCCAGCCTTCAGACAAAGCGCTGTTGCATCTGCTGTCACATTGGGCCTTGACTCATAGATTATTCCTATCACGCCTATGGGTACACGCATCCTGCCTACATGCATACCATTGGGTCTCTGCCACATCCTTGTAATCTCACCAACAGGGTCTGACAGTGCGGCCACATCCCTCAACCCCTGGGCCATCTCATTGATGATCCTGTCCTTAAGGGTCAGACGGTCAATCATAGCAGGGGAAAGACCCTTTTCCTCAGCATAGGCAAGGTCTTTCCTGTTCTCTTCCTTGAGGTAATCAGCCTCTGAAAGGAGCCTTTCAGCCATTATCTGAAGTGCCCTGTTTTTCTGCTCCGTTGTTGCCTTCAACAGTGCTACCGCTCCCTCTTTTGCCTCTTTTGCCCTTTGATGAACAACCTCTTTTATCTCCATGCCAAACCTCCTGGATTATTGGAAATCATCCCTTGCAACATATCCCGGCATAAAAGCCATAAAGGTCTTTAATTTTTTGCTAAAATATGTTATTATATAACAAACTATTTATTTTTGTCTTCTCTCTGCCTGGTGCAGTTCACTGGAAGGCATATAACAAGAATAACACAAAACGGAGGTAAAAGATAATGTTTTTCTTCTCAAAAAAGCTGCATGACGATATAAAGACCGGGAAGATAACGCTCACATTCCAGCCCTGGGATACCCTTCGGGTATTGAGAGGCAAGATATACAGGGCAAGACATGTGGGACTTCTCAGGGTGCTTGATGTGGACTTCAAGAGGCTTTCTGAAATTACAGAAGAAGATGTGAAACGTTGCGGTTATGATTCCTTTGAGGAACTGAAGGAGGATCTTGAGTACTTTGCAGAAAGGGAACTTGATATAGACAGAGACAGGGCTGTAAGGATTGAGTTTGAATACATCGGTGAGGATATTGAGAACTACAAAAAGGCAATGGGGAATGTGAAGGATTCAGAATTGTACAACCTGAAAGAGCAGCTTATCATTGCTGACCAGAAGAATGCAAAACCATGGATAATAAAGACACTGAAGCTACTGAGGGAACAGGGTTTCATACCCTCAAAAGACCTTGAAAAGAGACTGAAGATACCTGCTGAACAGATAAGAAGAAACATGAAGCAGCTCAAGGCAATGAACCTTATAACAAGCAACCAGAGAAAGGGTTACGGGATTACACCACTTGGAGTAAAGGTTCTGAAGACACTGAGCGCTGAAAGAAAATAATGTAAAAAGTGAGTCCCCATCTAAAAAAGACCCTGCCCACAGGGTCTTTTTTACATCTTCTCAGGTGCAGTAACCCCGAGAATGGAAAGACCCTCATCAAGCACCCTCTTGATTGCACTACAGAGGGAAAGCCTTGCCCGGGCATCCTGGGGATCATCGGTTAACACCCTGTGCCGATTGTAATATGAATGGAACAGGGAGGCGAGCTCCTGCAGGTAAAAGGTGACCCTGTGCGGTTCTCTTGCCCTTACTGCACCCTCAAACATGAGGGGATAGAGGGATAGCTTTTTCATCAATTCAACCTCTTCATCTTCAGAGAGCCTGTTGAGATTCCCGGGAATGACCAAATCCTCCGCACCCCTCTCCTTTGCCTTCCTGAATATGCTGCTGATTCTTGCATATGCATACTGGACATAGAAAACAGGGTTTTCCGACGACTCCTTTCGCGCCACCTCAATATCAAAATCAAGATGACTGTCAGCCTTTCTGGTCAGGAATATAAACTTCGTGATATCAGGGCCAACCTCCTCTATAACCTCCCTGAGTGTCACAAACTCACCCTTTCTTTTTGACATCTGAACAGGCCTGCCGCCCCGTAGAAGATTCACCATCTGAACAAGTATGATGTTCAGTTTCTCATCAGGCTGGCCAAGGGCCTTGAGCACAGCCCTGATTCTCGGGATATACCCATGATGGTCCGCACCCCAGATATTGATCAACTCATCAAAGCCACGTCTGAGTTTGAACCAGTGGTAACCAATATCAGAGGCAAAATATGTGTAGGTTCCATCCTGCTTTATGACCACCCTGTCCTTCTCATCACCAAACTCAGATGCCCTGAACCAGAGCGCACCATCTTTTTCGTATAAAAGATCCCTCTCTTTAAGCTCATCAAGGCAGCTATGTACGATACCCTCGCTGTAGAGAGACCTCTCACTCTGCCACCTGTCAAAGGTTACACCAAAGGCCTTGAGGTCCTGCTCTATCTCCCTGAGCATACGATGGACACCATAGTTGATGATCTCTTCCTTCACCTCTTCAAACTCCCTGTCCAGATAGGTTCTGCCCCTGTCTTTTATCAGTTCTTCTGCAATATCATATATATACTGACCCTGATATCCATCCTCCGGGAATCTGTATTCACTCTCCAGCAACTCCCTGTATCTGGCATATATGCTTTCACCAAGGAGCTGGACCTGGCGCCCCGCATCATTGATGTAGTACTCCTTTTCAACATCAAAGCCTGCCCGCTGAAGAAGGTTACATAGAGCTGCACCAAAGGCTGCACCCCGACCATGACCAAGGTGAAGGGGGCCCGTTGGGTTGGCACTGACAAACTCAATCTGGACCCTTTTACCATCACCCATATGGGGTCTCAGATACCGCTCCGTATTTGTGAGTATCTCCTTTAACTGCTCTACAAGATACTCCCTCTTGAACCTGAAGTTGATAAATCCCGGACCTTTCACCTCTATGCTGCTGAATATCTGCCATTGCTCAAGCTCTCTTGCGATCTCCTCAGCTATGGAGCGGGGAGGCCGCTTAAGTGTCCTGGCAAGGGTCATGGCAACAGGGGTTGAGAGGTCGCCATGTTCTTTGACCCTTGGCACCTCAAGCTCTACAAATGGCACATCAGCACCAAGCCTCTTTATGGCAGCATGTAACTGCTGTCTGATATCCATCTACAGTTCACCCCTTTTCTGCCTTGCTCTTTTCTTCCTCTTCAGTTTCTGTTTTCTTATCTTTGCTATCCTGATCTGTTTTGATGATCTCATGCCATACAGCCTTTCCTCAATCAGCTCAACAAGTGCCCTGCGGGCAAGGAACCTGTTCAGGGACTGTGACCTGCTCTGCTGGCACTTCACCTCCAGGCCGGTTGGTTTATGTTTTAGATAAACACAGGTGGAAACCTTGTTAACATGCTGCCCTCCAGGACCTGAGGAGCGTACAAACCTCTCTTCTATATCTTCTTCCCTGATGTCCAGCTCCTTCATCCTCCTCTTCAGGGCATCTATCTTGTCCTGTCTGACATGGGCCATTATGAATGACTATTTTACCACAAACAACGGGACAAAAGCAGAGAAAGACTGTGGAAAGTGACCACCAGGCCGGGTTCAGGCATGAAGAACTTCAGGGTCTCATTTCCTGACACCCCTGATTCTGTCTAAATCAAGACCCAGGGCTTTGAAATTACTTCTTACACTATGATACTCTTTCAAGACTTTGGAGTTGTAGTAGCCCATCTCCTCCCGGGGCAACAGACCCTTTTGAAGATCAAAATCTGCTCGTGGCTGTGCATTTACATAAAGCATCACATCAGCTGCCTCCTGGTCTGATAAGGTTCCACCCTGCCCCAGGGGCATATTTGATTGAACCCATGCAGCTCCTTTGTCCAGCTTGCTCATACCCGCCCCTGTGTTATAAGATAGCCATTCACCTTCAGAATTCTTACCCCAGAGTGGCGGAAATGATCCTACCCCTTCTCCATTCTCGCCATGACAGATTGCACATTTCTTCTTGTAAATCTCTTTGCCATTAAGGTAGTTCTGATGCGTTGCCTTTCTTTGAATTTTTGCAAACTTTTTAACATTCTTAGCCCACCGCTCTGAGTTGTATATCCCGCAGGGTCTCTTCTCATCCATCTTCATGGGTATACCCTGAGACAGCCAGGTGATATAAGCAGCCATGGCAATACTCGCCTCGGTATCAATTATGGGTCTTTTACCGTTCATGCTTCTCATGAAACAATTATTAATTCTATCCTGAAGGGTCTGAACTGTCTTTTCCCTTTTTGAGTAGGCAGGGAAAGCCGCAGCCGTACCAATGAAGGTGCCAATGCCTTCTGCTGTGCCCGGCTTCCCATCACTGCCTGGCAGATGACAATTCTTACAGGTAAGCTTGTTGCCCACGAAATCCCTTGTAAGGGGATGTTTGTCTGTATTATTCATGATATCCTCGCCAAGTCTTACCATCCTACCAAGCTCACCTGATGGATATCTACTTGTGTCAATCCTGGGGATTTTAAGATCCCCTGCAGTTAAGGTGTCCAGTGAACCTGAAATCATCAAAAAGGAAATGATGATCAAAATTTTCAGTAGTGATTTCATTCTCTCCTCCTTGTCTTTATTTGGTCTGACGGGGGATTATAATTGATACCCCTGTGGATTGTCAAATTATCAGCAGCGTCATATCTGTTCAATATACAAAATTATCAAGACAGGGCAACAGTACAGAAATCATATATCGGAAATCGGAACTCCAGAGCTTTGTAATCCCACTTCTGACCCCTCTATCGTCATTGTCCTGCTCCGACAGGGCAATCACAACCAACACTGTCATTGTCGTACCTGTCCAGGTCCCCAATCAAGTTGAGGACAGGCTCTGACCGGGGGATTGCCCCGACAATCCACAACCAATTCTGTCATCGCCGTGCTTGACACGGCGATCCACAAAGAATAAGTGGATTCTCCAGTCAAGCTGGAGAATGACAAGAATATAGTAAGTTGTCATTGTCGGGCTCCGACCCGACAATCCATTTTCAAGACCAGAATGGATTCCGCATCAAGTGCGGAATGACAGGAAAAGGAAGTTGTCATCGCCGGACCTGTCCTCTGGCTTGACCAGGGAGCCGGGTAATGACAACAAAAGGAAGAACAAAATGGATTCCCTCGTCAAGTATCCCCTTAAGGACTGTAATCAGAGGCCTTGTTTAC
>DROX01000007.1 GCA_011321725.1 Nitrospirota bacterium
GGACTTTCCAAAGCCCTATAACCTCATAAAGGTTGGGGACTCCACCTATATGCCCGGGCCTGGTTCCGGGCCACAGGATATACAGGCTTCCGTGGCCCCGGGAACACTGGAGGGCTCCAATGTCAGGGTGGTACATGAGATGATAGAGATGATAGAGACCATGAGGGAGTTTGAGGCCTACCAGAAGATGATAAGGGCCTTTGACGAATCAAGCCGGAAGGCTACAAACGAGATAGGGAGGATTTAGCCTATGTTAAGGTCACTCTTTATTGCAGCCACAGGTATGGAGGCACAGAAGCTGAATATTGATGTAATAGCAAACAACCTTGCCAACACAAACACAGCAGGTTACAAGAAGAGCAGGGCGGACTTCCAGGAGCTTATGTATCAGGAACTGGCCTCCCCGGGTGCAACCTCATCAGAGGGGTCACAGCTTCCGTCAGGCATACAGATCGGTCTTGGTGTGAAACCTGTAGCTGTTCAGAAGGTCTTCCAGCAAGGTGACCTTGTAAAAACAGGTAATTCCCTTGACCTTGCCATTGAGGGGAATGGCTTCTTCCAGATCACGAAACCCGATGGTGAGATCGCCTACACAAGGGCCGGTACCTTCAAACTGGACAGCGAGGGAAGGATTGTAAACTCAGAGGGATACGCACTTGAGCCGGAGATAACCATACCCGCGGATGCCATACAGATAACCATTGGTTCAGATGGAAGGGTAAGCGTGATCCAGCCAGGCAGCAATGTGCCAAACGAGGTGGGCCAGATAGAGATAGCCAAGTTTCCAAACCCGGGTGGGCTGAAATCCATCGGTAAGAACCTCTTTGTTGAGACAGCATCATCAGGGGCACCCACCACGTCCACACCTGGCGCTGACGGGCTTGGTACAATACAGCAGGGCTTCATAGAACTCAGCAATGTAAATGTTGTTGAAGAGATGATACAGATGATAGTGAGCCAGCGTGCCTATGAACTCAACTCTAAGGCCGTGCAGGCCGCTGATGAGATGCTTCAGGTAACCAACAACATGAGGAGGTAGTTGAAGGATGTTGCCAGTTGTTATCTTGTTGGTAATGACAACACTGTGGACACCTGCAAAGGCGATCAAGGACTATCTTCAGAAGCACTATCCATGGCCCTCTGTAGATGTCTCCCATGTGGTAGCAGAGGGGTCCCTTCCTGCCTATCCACCGGAACAGATAGTGGTGAGGCGTGGTCCTGTCGGAAGGGCAGAGTTTGTCTTCATCTACAAGGGCAGGTCCATCGTCGTAAAGGCACGCATAGATGCAAAGGACTGGGTGCTGAAGACAGCCCGTCCCGTCATGAAGGGTCAGCCCCTGCAGAAGGATGATTTATATCCTGCACTGGTGAATGTAAAGAGGATCCCCAGGGGTGCTGTTAGCAGCTGGCAGGACCTCAGGGGAAAGGTGCTCAGGAGGTCCCTCCAGGCAAATTCCATAATTACTACCACTGTATTGAAGAACAGACCCGTGATCAAGAGAGGTGACAGGGTACTGCTTGTGTACAGGATAAAGGGTCTCAGGGTTACAGCCATGGGTCTTGCAAGGGAGAGTGGTGCAGTGGGTGAGAGCATCTCTGTTATTAACCTTTCATCAAAGAGGTATATTAAAGGAGTGGTTGAGGATGAAGGACTTGTCAGTATCCTCAGGTAAAGGTTTGTTTGTCCTGATTGCCCTGGTTGGCCTGCTGGCAGTGGGATGCTCCTCTGCCCACAATGTGCCACCGCCTTCGCCAAGCTATATTGAGGGCTCAACCCGGGCGGGATATGTGCCAAAGCCACAGAGCCCTGGTTCCATATTCCAGGACCGTGCAAGTCTGTACGAGGACCTGAGGGCAAGGAGGCTGAATGATCTGGTAACGGTGCTGATAGTGGAGAAGGTTACGGGCAGCAAGAAGGCAGAGACCAAGGCGGGCAGGGACTCATCCTTTGATGCATCAATCAGCAAGTTTTTCGGTGCACCCCTTGACCTGAACCTCTCCAACCTCTATGGAAAGGGCAACACCTTCTCTCCCTCTGTGGGAAGTTCCATAGCCACGGATTTCAAGGGCTCTGGAGAGACATCACGTGAAGGCTCCCTGAAGGGGACCATCACTGCAAGGGTGGTGGATGTACTGCCCAATGGTAACCTTGTGATTGAGTCAAGGAAGGAGATAACAGTGAACTTTGAAAAACAGATACTCGTTCTGAAGGGTATCATCAGACCCGAGGATATCTCCACAGCCAACACCATTGAGAGCACAAGGATCGCTGATGCCCAGATCTACCTCGTTGGTGAGGGGATTGTGGATGAAAAACAGGCCCCTGGATGGCTCGGAAGGTTCATGGACAGGGTATGGCCATTTTAGGGAGGGCTGGATGAAAAGGATTCTCTTTCTCACTGTATTCATCTTTATCCTCTTTTTTACCACCCTTGGTGGTGCTGAGCGGATCAAGGATATCGCCTTTATTGAGGGATTCAGGGAAAACCAGCTTGTGGGCTACGGGCTTGTGGTAGGGCTGAACGGCACAGGTGACAAAGGTGATGCCACGGTTCAGAGTATTGCAAACATGCTTACAAGGATGGGATTAAAGGTCTCCCCAAAGGATATCAAGGCAAAGGATGTGGCCTCTGTAATGGTTACCGCCACACTGCCACCCTTTCCCCGGCCGGGTAGCAGGATTGATGCCGTGGTTTCCGCAATAGGTGATGCCAAGAATCTCCAGGGTGGCACACTGCTCATGACGCCCCTTAAAGGGCCTGACGGCAGGGTCTATGCGGTGGCCCAGGGAGCGGTCTCCATAGGTGGGTTCCAGGCCGGTGGGGCCGGTACAACGGCACAGAAGAACCACCCCACAGTGGGCAGGGTTCCCAATGGTGCAATCATTGAAAGGGGGGTGGATGTGCCGCTGAACATGAGCAGGGAGTTGAGGCTTATACTGAACAGTCCTGATTTTACAGTGGCATCCAACATAATGATGGAGATAAACAAGACACTGAAGGGACAATACGCAAAGGCACTGGACCCTTCAACAGTACTGATAAGGGTGCCAGAGCAATACAGGGGTAATATTGTGGGGCTGATGACCCTCATTGAGGCAGTCAATGTTACCACCGATGTACCCGCAAGGGTGGTCATAAACGAAAGGACAGGCACCGTTGTAATTGGTAGCAATGTGAAGATATCACCCGTTGCAATCGCCCATGGAGGCCTCACCATTGAGATCACCACCCAGTACGGGGTATCCCAGCCCGAGTCCTTATCCAAAGGTGAGACCGTTGTTGTGCCCCAGACAGAGGTAAAGGCCCAGGAGAAGGAGGCGCACCTTATTGAGGTCTCGGGTACCACCCTTGGTGAGGTGGTAAGGGCACTGAATGCAATGGGTGTGACACCAAGGGACCTTATAGCCATACTCCAGGCACTGAAGGAGTCAGGGGCATTAAAGGCTGATCTGGAGATCCTGTAATGATCAGCACAGACGGGATCATAGGCTCAATTGTCAGGTTAAGGGAAATCAAGGACCCGGAAGAACAGGCAAAGGCTGTGGCCAGGGAGTTTGAGTCGCTTTTTATAAACGAGCTCCTTAAAGAGATGGACAAAACACTCTCAGAAGGGTTCTTTGGAAGGAGTTTTTCCGGCTCTGTCTACCAGAGTCTCTTTGAAATGAATATTTCAAGGACCATAGCTGAAAGAGGCACTGGACTTTCAGAGATGCTTGAAAAGGCATTTAATAATAAAAGGTTTTATTAAAGTTTTTTTTGTCCTGGCCGATATATAATAGTAGAGGCCAGCAGGCCCTGGAGAAACTTTTTGGAGGTTACACAATGAAGATCAACGGTGGAAAACTACCAGAGGGACAGGAGGCCTATCTCAGGACAGAGAAAACCCAGGGCAAGGAAGCCATAAATCAGACTGATAAGACAAGACAGAAAAACTCCATTCAGGACAGGGTGGAGCTTTCAGGCAAGGCAAAGGAACTTGATGCACTGAAGAAGGCCATAAATGAGCTGCCAGAGATAAGGGAAAAGAGGGTGGAAGAGATCAGACAGGCGATTGAGACAGGAAACTACAGGATAGACCCCTTCAAGGTGGCAGGCAAGATACTTGAAGAACTATGAATACACTGGACGGTCTGGTAAAGATACTGCATGAGCAGTTAAATGGTTATGAGAGGCTTTTTGATCTCCTTAAAAGGGAAAAAGAGGCAATTATAGGTTTCCGTCCTGATGAGATTGAAGAGATATCAAGGACGAAAGACAGCCTGATCCTGCAGCTAAAGCTCCTTGAGGAAGAGAGACAGCGTCTGATAAAATCCTTCCCCTTCTCAGAGGGCAGGAACCTGGGCATACATGATCTGTATCTTCATACGGGTGACGAGAGGTTGCCAGCCCTGAGGTCAAAGCTCCTCAGCCTTCTTCAGGGTATTGAAGAGCTGAATGAGATAAACAGGAGCTTCATAGACAGGGCAAGCGGTTTCTTGAAGGCATCTTCCTCATTTCTCAGTGTCTTCTATACTGAGTCAGCAAAAAGTACAGGAACGGTCTCAAGGGAGGCATAGTAGAGATGCCGATCATGGGTATCTTTGACATCGGTAAGTCCGCAATCCTTGCAAGCCAGATCGCGCTTGATGTAACGGCAAACAATATTGCAAATGTAAACACACCTGGATTCTCAAGGAAGGAGGCTGTTCTTGATATCCCCACTCCCATGGAGATCGGTTCTGGATTTGTTGGCAGGGGTGTGAGGGTAAGCAGGATAAGGAGGCTCTATGACAGGTTTCTTGAGAACCAGATAATGATGCAGAAGCAATACCTCGGCAGGGCAACCATAATGGCTGATCTCTACTCCCAGGTGGAGGAGGTCTTTAATGAGCAGCAAAACCCCGGGATCTCGGCCTCAATGAATGATTATTTCAACGCCTGGCAGGAGGTGGCTGACAATCCTGATGAGCTTGCCCAGCGTTCATCCCTGATCAAAAAGGCCGAGACACTTATAAATGTGGCAAAAGACACGGAGCGTGCACTTGAGGACTCAATGGAATCCATAAAGGAGGATATAACGGATACAGTGAACAAGATAAACGACCTTGCTGAAGAGATAGCAGGCCTGAACAAACAGATTATTGAGATTGAGGCTGGCTCCACCTACCAGGCCAACGACCTGAGGGACAAGAGGGAAACACTCCTGGGCGATCTTGCCCAGTTGATAGAGTTTACCACTATTGAGGATGACTTTGGCGGCGTTACAGTAATAGCAGGTGGTGTCAATATCGTGGATGGTGAGAGATACAAGACCCTTACCACGGATACGAATGCCGACGGTTCCCTATCGGTCAAATACAACAACGAGGATATAGGCAGCAGACTGAACAGGGGGAGGCTCTCCGGTCTGATCGCATCATACGATGAAATCAACAGCACTGTTTTAAAAAATCTGAGGAAGACGATCGCCTCCCTTATCAAGGAGACAAACCTTCAACACAGGCAGGGTTATGGCCTGGATGGGAACACGGGAAGGGACTTCTTTGGCAGCCTTGATATCTACAGTGTTGATTATTCGGATGGTGCCTCCATTACCTCTGCAAATATAACAGACCTGACCCAGCTGAACCTGCACGAGTACGAGATCAGATTTACCGACCCCACCACCTACCAGGTGTACGATACTGATTCGGACAGTGTGGTGGCAACAGGCACATACACACCCGGAGGAGCCATAAACTTTGACGGGATCCAGGTTGTGATAGACAATGACACAGGGACCCCTGCCACCGGTGACAAATTCTTCATAACCCCCTTGCATAATGCGATAAAAGGGTTTTCCGTGGCAATCTCTTCTACCGACGAGATTGCCGCAGCAGAGGACCCCGCAGCCCTACCGGGCGACAACAGGAATGCCCTGCAGATGGTTGACCTGTATCAGTCAGACATAACAGACCTTGGTGGTAGCTATAATGATTTCTACAATGCCGTTGTCAGCACCTCGGGTACCATGAGCAGGGCTGCAAAGGACAAGATGGACTTTGAACAACGTCTGCTTGACGAGATGAACCTCCGCAGGGACTCCATAAGCGGTGTTAACCTTGATGAGGAGGCAGCCAACCTGATCCGTTTCCAGAAGTCCTATGAGGCAGGGGCTCGCCTGATAAAGCTCACCGATGAACTACTGGAGGTGATCATCAACCTATGAGACTTTCAAGCTTCCTTGTATATGACAGATTGACTGCAGCCCTTGAGGAGAACCTCAGGAGGCTCTTCAGGCCCCATGAGCAGCTCTCCACAGGCAAGAAGATAAACCATCCCTCCGATGACCCTGTGGGTATTTCAAGGATCATGGACTACAGGGTAAGCATTCAGGACAAGGAGCAGTTCAAAAGAAACCTTAATGATGCAAGGACCTATCTGGAGCTCTCAGATGAGGCACTTGACCAGTCCGTGGATGCTCTGAAAAGGACCAAGGAACTGGTAATAACTGCCTTGAATGCTGACGAGACACCAGAAAGCCGCAAGATGATGGCCGAGGAGGTCAGACAGCTAAGGACCCATGTGCGCTCCCTGGCAAACACGAGATTCCGTAACAGATACCTCTTCAGCGGGATGCTCTACGATCAGGAGGCCTTTGACGCCTCAGGCAACTATCAGGGTGATTCCAACTACATAGAGGTCAGGTCCTCTCACAATCTTACGGTGAGAGAAAACCTTACAGGGCTTGAGGCGTTCGCCTATCAGCAGGGTGCCGAGGAGGTTGTTCCCCTTGAGGATGGCAGGTTCATCCATTATATACAGGGGACAGGGACAGAGGTTATCATTGAGATCAGAGATACGGATGACACAACGGTCCTGGATAGCTTCTCCTTTGAAAACACCCTTGAGCAGATGGACAGGATCAGGGAGGCCATGGATACAAACAACACAGATCGGTTAACAGCTCTACTGAAGACCCTTGACCGCTCCATGGATGAGATGCTTACAAGGAGAGGCGAGCTAGGTGCAAGGCTGAAATTCATTGAAAATGAGCTTGACAGGATTGAAGATAACGTGCTGGATCTGAAAACAGTACTGTCAGCCACAGAGGATGCAGATATCGCTGAGGTGGCCTCTGAGATAACAAAGACCCAGATAGCCCTGCAGGCCCTCAGGCAGAGTGGTGTAAGGATAATAAGCCAGTCATTGCTTGATTTTCTGCGGTAATCTTTTAATATTTAAATAACCAGGAGGCAGGATGCTGATACTGACAAGGAAGTCTGATGAGGCAATAAGGATAGGCGATGATATTGTAGTAAAGATACTGGAGATAAAAGGTGGACAGGTAAGATTAGGGATTGAGGCACCTAAGGACAAGAGAATATACAGGGAAGAGCTCTTCCAGAGGATAGTTGAAGAAAACATCCGATCCTCAAAGACAGCCCCCCTCATCTTTGATGAACTCAAGGAGGTGTTCAAAAGGAAATGATAAGATTCAAGACAACCCGTTTTGGTGAGCTTGAGGTGACAGAGGATAAACTCATATACTTTCCAGAGGGGCTGCCAGGGCTCAGGGGGAACAGAAGGTTTGTACTCATTGACTACAAGGATACAGACATAAAATGGCTGCAATCTGTTGACACCCCCTCTGTGGCTTTCATAGTAATTGACCCCTTCAGTATTGAGCCCACCTACAGTGTTACATTGCCGGACACCATGAGGGAGCTGATAGGCCTTGAGAAGCCACAGGATGTGGCAGTGCTTGTGATTCTCAGGAAGGAAAAGGACTCCATCATAGCCAACCTGCAGGGACCTCTTGTAATCAACACTGTAAACAGGAGGGGAGTACAGCTTGTCCTTGATTCTCAGGAGCCAAAGGTATATAATAAGAAATCGTAAAATCTTAGGGGGTTAGTGTGGGAGACAGGCTTGCTATCATAGTGGGTGGTGGCCCCGCACCCGGCATAAACGGTGTTATCAGTGCTGCCACCATAGAGGCCATAAACTCAGGGCTTGAAGTTATAGGTATCAGAGATGGATTCAAGCGTCTTTTCCAGGGTGACATTAATGCAGCAATACCTCTGAACATAGAGGAGGTTTCAAGAATCCATATTGAGGGGGGCTCCATTCTCAGGACATCAAGGGATTATCCATCCCGACTGAAGACAGGTCTCAAGAAGATGATGGATACCCTCTATGCATTAAACATAAGATACCTTATAACCATTGGTGGGGATGGTACATCCTATATGGCACGTCTGATTGAGAGGGAATCCCTTGGGAGAATATCAATTGTACACGTGCCAAAGACCATTGACAATGACCTGCCCCTGCCCGGTGGCATGCCAACCTTTGGCTACGAGACAGCCAGGCATGTGGGGGTTGAGCTGGTAAAGAACCTGATGGAGGATGCCCGGACCATGGGTAGATGGTATTTTGTGACCACCATGGGCCGCTACACTGGACACCTCGCACTGGGGATTGGAAAGGCCGCAGGTGCTACAGTCACGGTGATACCAGAGGAGTTCCCTGAGAAGAAGCTGTCCTTCAGAAAGGTTGCGGACATACTGGAGGGGTCCATTGTGAAGAGGCTCTTTTTCGGAAAGGACCATGGCGTGGCAATCCTTGCTGAGGGTATTGCCTACAAGTTTAATATTGAGGAGTTGAAAAGATATGAAGAGATTACCAAGGATGAGACGGGCAGGATAAGGCTTTCAGAGATACAACTCGGAAGGATAATGAAGCATTTTGTGCAGGAGAGCCTCCTGAATCGTGGAATAAAGGTAACCATTGTGGACAAAAACATAGGTTATGAACTGAGAGCGGCTGATCCTATTCCCTTTGATATTGAATACACCCGCAACCTTGGTTACGGTGCTGTGAGATATCTCATAGGTGGTGGCTCAGGTGCAATGATTGTGCTGTATGATGGACATCTCAGACCGATCCCTCTTAAGGACCTTGTGGACCCAAACACTGATAAGACAAGGATCAGAGAGGTAAGCATACGTTCGGAGGGCTATGAGGTGGCAAGAAAATACATGATCAGGCTTGAAAAAACAGACTTTGCAGGTGACAGACTAAAGAAGCTTGCCATTGCAGCGGGCATGACGCCCCAGGAATTCAAGAAACGCTTCTACTATATTGTACGAAAATCCCCCCGATACGATACTTGAATAGAAGATTCCCCTAGACATATCTGTCCCAAACAAATCCCTGTCAAGGCAGGGCACCTCATAAAAATAAGCCAACCACAGGATTAAACAATAAAGTAAACTCATTTTTATCGTTATACACTAAAACAAGTAAAGAAACAAACCCTATAGGCCCAGAGGTGGTGAAGAATGCCATGATGAACCACCTCTTTATACTCCGAAAAATCTGCGATTTTTCATGGAACCTTCCTAACAGTTCAACTACTTAGCTAACCCATCAACCCATCCACCCATCTACTCATCTACCCATCCACCCATCAACTGCTCACTGCTTACCGCTAACTGTTAACTCCTGACTCCTGACTCTTGACTTCTGACTGTCTTATTGGCTCCCTGCCTTGTTTTATAAAACTGAAATTATTTTGGATACTACTGTCCCCTGGAATAAAGAAGGATTTTCTTTTTATTTGAACCCATGTTCTTCCGATGGGAAAAGACCCTCCTCTACCTCACTGATGTACTCCTTTACAGCCCTGAGGGCATCCTCTTTCAGGTTCGCATACTGTTTGACAAATTTTGGGACAAACCTTTCAAAAAGACCCAGAAGATCATGCAACACGAGTACCTGACCGTCACAGTGGGGTCCTGCACCTATGCCTATGGTGGGGATTGTCAGTGTGTTGGTTATCTCCTTAGCCAGATCCACGGGGATTGCCTCAAGTATCATGGAGAAGGCACCTGCCTCCTGAAGTATCCTTGCATCCTCAAGGAGCTGGTTCTTTGCCTCCTCCGTTCTACCCTGGACCTTATATCCACCCATTCTGTGGATTGACTGGGGGGTAAGGCCTATGTGTGCCATGACAGGAATGTCTGATTTCACCATGGCAGAGACCTTCTCCGCCACTTCTCTGCCGCCCTCAATCTTTATTGCCTGGGCAGCACCTTCCTTTATAAAACGGCCTGCGTTCCTCACAGCCTCTTCCACAGAGACCTGATAGGACATGAAGGGCATATCACCAATCACCATTGCATGCTCTGCTGCCCTTGCAACCATCCTCGTATGGTAGATCATCTCATCCATTGTCACAGGGAGGGTGTTCTCAAGACCCTGAACTACCATGGCAAGGGAATCTCCCACAAGGATTGCATCCACACCTGCCTCATCCACGATCTTTGCAAAGGGATAATCATAGGCGGTTAGCATGGTTATCTTCTGTCCCTCCGATTTTTTCTTGAGAAAATCATTGATCGTTACCTTAGGCATAGCTGAACTCCCTTTTTTAGTATGCTCTATTATCTCAGGGACAAACAGGCGAAATTGCCTCTGGATTTCCCCTGTTGTCCAGTATATGGTACTTTGAATAATAACGAACCAACACCGGCCCTTCCTACAGGAGCCCCGCCCTCTCAAGTATCTCTGGCACTTTATCCTCCATCCCGATGGCCATGATATGTACGCCATCACGGGTTTATTTGTTGTTATTTACCTATTGCATACCGAGCAGCTCTGACGGTGTTCTTCATGAGCATTGTGATGGTCATGGGGCCAACACCGCCTGGAACGGGTGTTATGGCACCTGCGATCTCCTTTGCCGCATCAAAGTCCACATCACCCTTCAGTATGGGGATCATGCGGCCTGTCTTTTCGCTCTTCTTCTCACCAACCCTGTTCACACCCACATCTATCACACAGGCGCCGGGCTTTATCCACTCGGGTTTCACAAGCCCTGGCACACCCGCAGCAACTATCAGGATATCTGCCCTCTTGCAATGTGCAGCAAGATCCTTTGTCCTTGTATGTACCACTGTTACGGTGGCATTGGCACCGGGACCCTTCTGCATCATCATTATGGCAATGGGCTTGCCAACGATATTTGACCTTCCCACCACCACCACCTCTGCTCCTGAGGTCTCAAATCCAGAGCGTACAATGAGTTCCTGGATTCCTGCAGGGGTGCAGGGAAGGAACCTCGTCTCCTCACCTCCGATAACGAGGCGACCCAGGTTCACGGGATGGAAGCAGTCCACATCCTTGTCAGGGTCTATGGCATTGATAACCCTCTTTTCGTTTATGTGCTTTGGCAGGGGGAGCTGTACCAGTATGCCGTGGATCTTTGGATCATTGTTATATTTGTCAATGAGGTTCAGAAGTTCATCTTCAGGGATATCCTCTGGCTGGTCATCCTGGACCGAGTAGAAGCCAAGTTCGTGGGCTGTCTTCTGTTTCGCAGTTACATAACTGACAGAGGCAGGATTCTGCCCCACCAGGATTGTAACAAGTCCTGGTACCACACCGTGACGGTCCTTCATCTCCTCAACTTCCTTCTTGAGTTCCTCACGGATCTCAGCGGCGATTGCCTTTCCATCAATGATCTTGGCTGACATTCGTACCTCCTTTGTGTTAATTGTTTGTTTAAGATTATTGGCTATTTTACAGGGTTTTTTACTCTCTATTTATAGGGACCTGTTCTACCTCTTCAGAAGCTCCAGCATCTCCTCCCGGGTTGACTGTTTTGATCTGAAGATACCCCTGACGGCAGAGGTAACGGTTCTTGAACCGGGTTTCCTGATGCCCCTCATGCTGAGGCAAAGATGCTCAGCATCTATTATCACCATGGCGCCCTTTGGCTTCAGCCGCTCCATTATCATATCAGCAAGTTGTGCGGTAAGCCGTTCCTGTACCTGGGGTCTCTTTGCAAGTATCTCAAGGGCCTTTGCAAGCTCCCCTATGCCAACGATCCTGCCCTTCTCCGGAATATAGGCAACATGGGCTCGGCCGAAGAATGGCAGGAGATGATGCTCACATACCGAGTAGAAAGGTATATCCTTGAGCATAACCATCTCATCGTGGCTTTCGCCTTCAATGGGTTTAAGAAGGTCCTCGGGCTGTTCACCAAGACCGGAGAAGATTTCCTCAAACATCCTGGCCACACGCTGGGGGGTACTTCGGAGCCCCGGTCTTTCAGGGTCCTCTCCCATTCCCTCAAGTAGCAGCCTTACACCCTCTTCAATCTTTTTGATGTCCATCACCTGGTCCCTGTCTCTTTACCTGTTCAAATATCTTCTTTGCTATCTTTAATGCCTTTCTTGCATCCCTCTTTGTGGGTGCCCCCATGGGCAGTAGTCCTTCTTCAGCAGGATAGCGGCCAAGATAAATTGAGTCCATAAAATCAATATATTCATCATTCAAGTCTATTTTTATATTATAATTTTCACATATGGAAAGTAGCCTTCTTATGTTATGTGTTTTTTCAAGTTCCCACCCGTGCTTTAAAAGAGCCCATTTCAATATCTTCTCTGATGCCTGCTGTGCACTGAAACATGCTCCTTTATAGAACCCCCCTTCTATCAAATACTCAGCCTGACTTAGATCCTCTTCAGCCGACTTTTTCCACTCACTCAGGGCATTTTTCATGTAAATAAGCCTCCCCTCTCTCTGAATCTTCCTTAAAAAAGGGCTTCCCTTTGAATACAACCGTCTTAGCTCGGATTTTGAAACAGTAAACACATCTATTGAGAATCGCCTGTAAAAGGGATAGATTGACTTTATTATATCCTGTTTTTTTTTCTTCCTGCCCACAACAAGAAGATCTATATCCTCGCCTTTGCCTTCACGAGCAATAGAACCAAAGAGCACTATGGCATCCGGACTTGCTGCCTTTTTTATTGATTCAGCTATCTCATATACATCCTTAATTACCGGCAACTTAAACCTCTATCACCCTTTTATCTGTAATAATAATCTGAACCCTCCTGTCATGCTCCTCAAGGGGTATCTCATCCACCACCTGCTCTTCATAGGCAAGACCAACAAGTATAGGATTGTCACGAAGGGAGGCAAGCAACCTATCGTAATACCCTCCACCATATCCAAGCCTTCCACCCTTTTCATCAAAGGCAACTCCCGGCAATACAACCAGATCCAGGGAATCCACTGTAGCTGGTCTGCATCTTTCCGGATCAGGCTCCTTTATTCCCATATACCCTTCAACAAGCTCATCAAGAGAGCCTATGTAGAAAAGATCCAGGACCTTCTCCTCCCTGTTCACCCTTGGGAGTACCACCCCTTTGCCCTCCTTCAGGGCATGCTCTATAATAGGGAATGTGTTGATCTCTGAACGGAAGGAGGCAAAGAGCATGAGCACCTCTGCCTCTTTAAAGGCCCTGTATGTTATAAGTCTCTGCATGATCTCCCTGTCTTTTACAGTCCTTACCTGGGGAGGAATGCCATCCCTTCTGGAAAGCACCTCTCTCCTCAGCTGTGACTTATCCTTAAGGGTCACTGTCATCTTTGCAGTGCATCCAGTCTTTCCTTTATCCGTGTTACTTCCTCTACCGTCTCCGGGCTTACAGCATAAGGGGGTTTGCCTGTTATATCAGCCTCCATGATCTCTGCCCTGAAGCTGATGGTACCTATAAGCTCCATACCCTGGGTGGCCTTCCTTATGAAATCAAGCTCCTCAGGCCTGTGTATCTTGTTTGCCACAAGATAGACATTTCTCACGCCAAGCCCCCTGGCCATCTCCCTGACCTGATGTGCTGTCTGGATGGAACGCTGCCCTGGCTCTACAACCACTATGAAGGCATCAACACCCTCTGCGGTTCCCCTTGTGAGATGCTCAATACCTGCCTCCATATCCACAATCACCACCTCGTCTCTTTCAACCACAAGGTGCCTCAGGAGCCTTCTCAGGAATACATTTTCAGGGCAATAACATCCTGATGCAGCCTCCTTTGATTTGCCCATCACAAGGAGGGTAATTCCGTTTATCCTCTTGCCGAACTCATCAGGTATGTCATCCACCCTGGGGTTCAGTTTAAAGATGCCACCCATGCTTCCAGGTCTTGCACCTGTGCGTTCAGTGATCAGCTCTGTGAGTTCCGAGATTGGCCTGATGTCCCTTATCTCTTCTTCAGAAAGTCCAAAGGCCTGGGCAAGGTTGGCATCAGGGTCTGCATCAACTGCAAGGACCTTTCTGCCATTGCTGGCATAGAGGTAGCTCAGGATGGATGAAAGGGTGGTTTTGCCCACCCCGCCTTTTCCTGTAACGGCGATTTTCATAGGAAATTTTAACATTACCTTTAAAAACCTGTCAAAAAACAACTATAATTAATGCTAATATCTATTTGAAAATGCCAGGATGCCCATCTCTGATCGTGGGTGAATATAATGGCATTTTTCGTACAGGCTGAGGGGCCTTGCCCCTTTGAGACGTGAATCTCTGGCCACTGGTCGGAGAGATTCAATTAGCGGGGTAATCATGGATATTATTGATTTCCACACCCATATATTTCCTGACGAGATTGCTGAAAGGGCACTTCTAAGGCTCTCCGAGCATTCAGGGGATTACAGACCCTGTACCAATGGAACACTCGGCGGGCTCCTTTCCTCCATGGAAGAGGCAGGCATCACCCTCAGTGTTGTTGCAAATATAGCAACAAAGCCCTCACAGGTGGTTCCCATCTTAAATTTCTGCAAGAAGATAAAGGGGCAGAGGATATATCCCCTTATATCCATCCATCCCCGTACCTCTCATGCAGAAGTCATGGAGGTAATGAAAGAGGCAAAGGCATCGGGTATTTACGGGGTCAAGTTTCATCCCATGTATCAGGAGTTTGAGATTGACAGCCCGGGGATGTATCCTCTCTACGAGATTCTCATCAGTGAAGGGTTCTTTGCTGTCTTCCATACAGGCTATGATATCGCCTTCCCGGAGAACCATAATGCCGATCTGGACCGTCTTGCACATGTGGCAGGCCGTTATCCTGAGCTTGAAATAGTGACAACACACCTGGGTGGATGGCGGCAATGGGAAAGGATCGGTGAGATAGCTGGCTTTGAGAATATCTATACCGAGATATCCATGACCCTTACAGAGATGAGCGATGAGGATTTCTTGAAGACCCTCTCCGCCTTTAATCCCGAGAGGGTCTTTTTCGGGACAGACAGCCCATGGGCAGATCAGAAGGAGATGGTCAAGAGGGTTATGGCCTTACCCCTGAGGAGCGAACTGAAAGAGGGGATGCTCTTCAGGAACGCCTTGAACTTTATGCAAAGGTACAGCCCTCGCTTCCCTTTCTAATCAGTAAGCTTCCTTTTATCTATTACCCTTTTTGCCTTGCCTTCAAAACGCTCAAGGGTTTTACTTTCCACAAGTTTTACCTCCACCTGTATGCCCAGTTCTGAAGCCAGACGGCCTTTGATAAGGTTAATAAGTTCATGCTGCTTTTTCATTTCGTCAAAGAATATCTCCTCTGAGACCTCAACCAGGACTGTGAGTTCATCAAGATGTCCCTTCCTGTCCACTATTATCTGGTAGTGTGGCTCGGTGCCCTCAATCTCAAAGAGCACCGTCTCAATCTGGGATGGAAAGACATTCACTCCCTTGACAATCAGCATGTCATCGGTTCTGCCAAGTATCTTTGACATCCTGTAAAAGGTACGACCACAGGCACAGGGCTCGGTAATTAACCTTGTGAGGTCCCTTGTCCTGTAGCGTATCATGGGAAAGGCCTCTTTTGTCAGGGTGGTAATGACCAGTTCGCCTATCTCGCCTGGCCTTACAGGGTCAAGGGTATCAGGATTGATCACCTCAAAGATGAAGTGGTCCTCGTTTATATGCAACCCCCTTCTCTGTAGACACTCACCAGCCACCCCGGGGCCCATCACCTCGCTGAGACCATAGTTGTCCGTTGCGATGATCTTGAGCTTTTCCTCTATCTCATGCCTCATTCCCTCAGACCATGGCTCAGCGCCGAAAAGGCCGTATTTCAGGGATAGTCCATTCACATTGACACCCATCTCATACATGGTGTCTGCTATCAAAAGGGCGTAACTGGGTGTACAAATCAGGGTGGTGGTCTTGAAATCTTGCATTATCTTTATCTGTCGCTTGGTGTTGCCGCTTGAGATTGGTATTACAGAGGCCCCGATTCTCTCTGCACCGTAATGTAGGCCAAAACCGCCCGTGAAGAGCCCGTAGCCAAAGGCTATCTGTACCACATCATCCTTTGTTACACCACCTGCTGTGAGGACCCTTGCCACAAGATTAGACCAGGTCTTTATATCATTCCTTGTATACCCCACCACCGTGGGGATACCTGTGGTACCCGATGAGGCATGTATCCGTACAACCTCCCTTAAGGGGACAGCAAACATTCCATATGGGTAGTTCTCTCTCAGGTCATCTTTTGTAGTAAAAGGAAGCCTCCTGAGGTCATCAAGTGATCGTACCTGGTCAGGATCAACACCAAGCTCATCAAACTTCTTTCTGTAGAAGGGGACATTCAGATATGCACGATTGATCGTGGCCTCAAGCCGTTCAAGCTGTAGCTGTTCAAGATCCTCCCTTGCCATACACTCCATCTGGGGTTCCCAGTACATTTGGCGATCCTCCCGCTGATTGAATTAATTCATTGTATTTGACCCATGGAGTTTTTATCAAGTGTTAAAGTTTTTTGAATTTTGGCCGATATAAATATCAAAGACTTAGGGCGATGGTCCAGAAAGGAGGTGGTTAAAAAACAGGGACCTTAGCCGCCAAAGATGGTAGAGGGATGCTACCATAAAACTTTACAAGGAGGTAAGAAATGGCATTAGTTATTAACACCAACATTATGTCTCTCAATGCTCAGAGGAACCTTGTTAAGAGTAACGAGGCCCTGAGCGTATCCGTCCAGAGGCTATCTTCGGGTCTGAGAATCAACTCTGCAAAGGATGACGCAGCCGGTCTTGCAATTTCGGAGAAGGTCAATGCACAGGTGAGAAGTATCCAGGTTGCAATCCGTAATGCCCAGGACGGAATAAGTCTTGCTCAGGTGGCAGAGGGCGGTCTCTCTGAGATAGGAAACATTCTTGCAAGGATGAGGGAGCTTGCTGAAGAAGCAGCTAATGGTACCCTTGGTGATACGGAAAGATCGGCACTGGATAACGAGTATCAGCAGCTGAAGAGTGAGATTGACAGGATTGCAAATATCACCGAGTTTAACGGTGTGAAGCTCCTTGACGGTTCCAAGTCATCCACTGGTGTTACACTTCAGGTCGGATTCCAGAACTCAACCAATGACAGGATAACCTTCTTCTCCGGTATTGATGCTACAAACTCAACCAAACTTGGCATTACAGGAATCTTCGGTACAATCTCAGCTGCCGGGAATGCCCAGTCCTCACTTACCCAGATTGACTCTGCTATTGCAAAAGTAGCTGAAAGGAGAGGTACCCTTGGTGCGGTACAGAACAGGCTTGAATCAACAATCAACAACCTAAGGATCGCCTCTGAAAACCTCACTGCTGCTAACTCCCGTATCAGGGATGCTGATTTTGCCTATGAGACAGCGGTATTTACCAGAAACCAGATACTTGTGCAGGCTGGTACAGCCATACTTGCGCAGGCCAATGTGATACCACAGAATGCCCTTACGCTACTGAGGTAGCAAGACCTGAAGGAGGAGACTTCAGTGTCTCCTCCTTCACAAGGAGCATAAGATGAAGGTTGAGGGAATAAACAAAGTTGAGACTGACAAGATAAGTAAGGACATAAGAGACCTTGCTGAGGAAAAAAAACATCCCTGGTCTGTTAAGAAAAAAGATGAGGAAAAAAACACCCTATCACAGGAAAAGAAACTTGAGATAGAGGTTATCAATAGATCCATAAGGTTTGAGATAGATAAGGAACTTCACAGGGTGATAGCAAAGGTAATAGACAGGAAAACAGGTGAGATTATCAGGCAGGTTCCGCCCGAGGAGGCTGTAAGGATTGCAAAGTTTCTACTCAAATCAGGTCTTATCTTCAACAGGGAGGCTTAGATGTCAATTATTTCAAGTATAGGCGTTACATCAGGGATTGATTATAACCAGTTGATCTCTGGACTCCTTGAACTTGAAAGACAGCCTATCTACAGGCTTCAGAATAGACAGGCAGAATACAACGAGAAGATCAGTGTCTACAACACCCTTACATCAAAACTTAATACCCTCAAGGATGCAATGGACAAACTCCGTAACAGTACCAATTTCTACGAAAAGACCGCTTCGGTAAGTGATGATACCGTGATCTCTGCAACTGCCTCAAACTCTGCATCAGCTGGTATTTACACAATAGAGCCCCATTCAGTGGCTGGTAAGATCCAGCTTGCTGCCGTGGACAGGAGGACGGGGACCACATCATTTACCTCCTCTACAGATGTAGTTAATTCAAGTGGTGTTACACAGACCTTTGAGTACACATACAATGGTACAACAAGGACCCTTTCTGTGGCAGATGGTTCAACCCTTGAGGATCTGAGGGATGCCATCAACAGTGATTCGGGCAACCCTGGCGTGACAGCCACCATAGTGAATGTGGGGACAAGTGACTACAGGCTCGTCCTGACAGGCCAGGACAGCGGCTCAACAATGACCATAACAATTACTGCCAACACTGATCTGACAGGCTTTTCAGATACTGATTTCACTGCCCATACCGCTCAGGATGCCAAATTCCGCATAGGTGGCGTTGATGTGGTTAAATCATCAAACACAGTTTCTGATGTTATCCCCGGTGTGACCTTCACCCTGAAGGCTGAAAGTACCACCTCGGTGACAATAACAGTGAACAACGATATTGATACCATAAGACAGAATATAGAGGACTTTGTCACAGCCTACAATGACGTGGTGGACTATATAGATACAAACACCGCCTATGATGTCACAACCCGAACAGGCAGCCCCCTTACCGGCGAATCAACCCCAAGGAACATAATGACACGACTTCAGGACATAGTGACGGCCAGGGTTGGCAGTAATCCAGAGGATCTGAGAACCCTTGCCCAGCTGGGTATTACCACTGACTATGAGACAGGACATCTTGAGATAGACTCTGCAACCCTTGAGGAGAAATTGACCACTGACCTTTCCGATGTGGAAACACTCTTTGATGACCAGACCTCTGGCATAGCATATGAGATGTACAGTTACATAGATGATGTAACTGACAGCACCTCTGGCTCCATAACGATCAGGGTTGATGGACTTGAGGACAGTGTGGCAGATATCTCGGATGAGATTACAGAGATGCAGGACAGGCTCACGATCCTGGAGGAAAACCTGAGAAGACAGTTTGCAGCCCTTGAATCACTACTTACGGAGTTTAATGCACAGAGTTCATTTTTAACAAACCTCATAAATAACCTGTAATAATAAGGAGGAAAGAATATGTATAACACAGCCTACAAGACAACGGAGATCAACACCGCAGACAGGGTAAGGATTATCTCTCTCATGTACGATGGTGCTGTCAACTTTATCAACCTTGCCAAGGAAAAACTCCTGGAAGGAGATGTTGCCGGAAAGGGTCTTTACACCGGCAAGGCCACAGCCATCATTGGAGAACTGGCAAGCTCTCTTAACATGGAGGCAGGCGGTGAGATTGCAAAGAATCTCAAGATGCTCTATGACTATATACTTGACAGGCTGCTATATGCAAACCTCAATAGCGACAAGAACAGCTATGATGAGGCCATCAGGGTGCTTAATATAATCAGGGAAGGCTGGAAAGAGATGGAGAAGAAACAGCAGGCCTCGGTAAAACCGGCAGAGGTTGAGTTAAGTACAGGGGTGAGGGTATGAAGGAAAAGAGGATCCTGGAGATATTTTCTGAACTCAAAAGGACATCTATGGAGCAGAGGAAGGCACTTAAGGAGAACGATCTGTCCCACCTGCTCTCCATGCAGAAAAAAAGGAATGGCCTGTTGAAAGAAATAGAGGGGGCTGTTACTCTGAATCATATACCGCTCAAAGAGAAGGGGGATTTTACCGAAACACTGAGGGGTATCATTGCAGATGTACTGATGATTGACAATGAGATAAAGCAGTTTTTGAAAAAAAACATGGTGAACACTGTCGTGGCAATGAACAAGGTAAAGAGGGTCAAGAAACACTTCCTGACCGACAGGAGACCCAGCTCCTCTACCCTTGATCTTAACGTGTGATCCCCTTGAGAGGTATCCGCAAATATTCTGCCACCGGAGTTTCAAAAATTTGACATCCTTGGATATTCCCTGATAAACATACCATCCGGAAAAAGCGAAGTTTTCCCTCTCACTGGAAAATTTTTCCGCATCAGGTTCAACCGGTATCCCTGTTTGTCAATACTGTTCTTCTCATTGTTAATATTCTCCTATATTCGGAGCCACAAAAACCCCAGAAGCAAGAAACTCATGAATGGCACAAACTTTGCTTTTCTTACATACAGGTTTTTAGTTCTGTCAATGTTTTGACTTTGGCAGATGAGGGGCTGGTATTTCAGCAATTACTGTGTTCTTGGATACACATTACATAGGAGGTAGAGATGAGTTTCCAGGTGGCAACAAAAAGAAACAATGGTAAATCATCCGGCCAGAGGAGGCTTAACGGCGTTCATAGAGAATGGAACCCTGCAAAGAAGTGGAACCCCTTTAACAGCTACAAACTGCTTGCCCATGTGGAAAGGTGGAGAAGGATCAAAAGAGGAAGGCCCATCCCGCCGCCTGCACTGATAACGGTAGATCCCTCCAATGTATGTAATCTGAACTGTGTATGGTGTAATGCAGAGTTCATAAGAAAGGAAAGGAAGGGAATGCTGTCAAGGGAGGCCCTGTTGAGGCTGGCTGACTTTCTTCCCCGCTGGGGGGAGGGCAGTCCAGACTGGAAGCCGGGGGTAGAGGCCATCTGTGTTGCCGGCGGTGGTGAGCCACTTATCAATCCGGCAACACCTGACTTCATTGACAGGGTTGTTCAGCACGGGATTGAGGTTGGCATGGTAACCAATGGATCAATGATAAACAGGTACATAGACACACTGTCGCAATGTACATGGGTTGGGGTATCTATTGATGCAGCCACCAGAGAGACATATAACAGATTGAAAAGACTGCCAGAAGGAAGCGATATCTTTGACAGGATCATTGAGAACATAGCAATTCTGTCAGATTATGCAAAGAGGCAGCATAAAAAACTCGGGTACAGACATCCTTCATATGGTGTCAGCTACAAGTATCTTCTCTACAAGGACAATATTGCAGAAGTATACGAGGCAGCAAGGTTAGCCAAGGAAATAGGCTGCAAGAACATCCATTTCAGGCCGGCGGGAACAACATGGGATAAGCTGGGAACCGAAGAGGAGATAACCTTCACGAAGGAGGAGATAGAGCTTTTCAACGAAGAGATTTCAAAGGCCCTGGAGCTTGATGATGACACCTTCAGTGTTTACGGTATTACCCACAAGTTCAACTCGCAGTTTGAGAGGGCCAACTACTTTGACAGGTGTTACGCCGTATTCATGACAGCCGTGATTGAACCACCAGCAGAAAAGGATGCGCCCGAGGACTCCTTTGTGCTTGGCCTTTGCTGTGACAGGAGGGGTGATAAGAAGTTGGAGCTGGCAAGGAACATTACAGATGTGGAGGATATCAATAAGCTGTGGGGAAGTGAGGCACACTGGAAGATCCATGATCGTATTGTGGTTGAGGCTGAATGTCCCAGATGCACATACCAGCCCCACAACCAGATATACGAACAGGTTATACTCAATGACAGCATGACATACAAATTCATTTAAGTCTTCTGACATGAAAAGGGGTATGAGATGACAGACATCAAAGTTGTTAAACAGTACTGGGATAAACGCCCATGCAATATAAGACATTCTCCCAAGCAGGTCGGTACCCGTGAATATTTTGACGAAGTAGAAAGAAGGAAGTATTTCGTAGAACCACACATACCACTTTTCGCCCAGTTTGAGAGGTGGAAGGGGAAGAGGGTGCTGGAGCTCGGCTGTGGGATAGGAACAGATTCCATCAACTTTGCAAGGGCAGGGGCTGATCTGACAGTGGTGGAGCTTTCACCTAAGAGCCTCGAGATATGCAGAGAGAGGTTCAGATGTTATGGCCTTAATGCACGCTTTTATCAGGGCAATATAGAAGAACTGAGCAGTATCGTGCCAGTTGAAAAGTATGATCTCGTATATTCCTTCGGTGTTATTCATCATACCCCTCACCCTGAAAAGGTTGTGTCAGAGGTGAAGAAGTACATGGGAGAGGATTCCGAGTTCAGACTCATGCTATATGCAAAGAACTCATGGAAGGCCTTCATGATAGAAGCCGGCCTTGACCAGCCGGAGGCACAGAATGGATGCCCCATTGCAAGAACCTATTCCCACGACGAGATCAGAGAGCTGCTCAGGGAATACGAGATAATCAGTATTGAACAGGATCACATCTTTCCCTATGTTGTTGAGAAATACATAAACTACGAGTATGTGAAACAGCCCTGGTTTGAGGCAATGCCGGAGAAGATGTTCCGTATTCTTGAGAAGAAACTTGGCTGGCATACGCTTATAGTGGCGAGGTTAAAAGGATAGACGGAAAGGATTATATCTATGAGGATATCTGTTATAGGACTCGGTAAGCTGGGCATTTGCACAGCGGCATCCTTTGCAGCAAAAGGATTTGAGGTCACAGGTGTTGATATCAACAGAGACGTTGTAAACGCCGTTAACCGAGGCGTTGCACCTGTTGTTGAACCGGGTCTTCAGGAAATGATAAGCCAGGCGGCAAAGAGATTGAGGGCAACTGATAGCTATGCCGAGGCTGTACTGAATACGGACATAACATTCCTTATAGTACCGACACCAAGCAAGGAAGACGGAAGTTTTTCTGATGCCTATCTAAGCGATGTCCTTCGTGAGCTTTCAATGGGATTTGCGAATAAGGATGAATATCATATTTTTGTAATTACCTCAACCGTCTCGCCCGGAACCACGGAGAGCCGGCTTATCCCTCTGATAGAAAACATATCTGGCAAGAAGCTCAACAGGGATTTTGGAGTGGCCTATAACCCTGAGTTTATTGCGCTTGGCGATGTTATAAGGGGGTTCCTGAATCCTGATATGGTGCTGATAGGTGAAAGTGATAGGTATGTGGGAGAAAGGCTTGAGGAGATTTACAGGAAGGTCTGCGAGAACAAGCCTTACATTGCGAGGATGTCAATAATAAGTGCAGAGATAACAAAGATAGGCATTAACTCTTTTGTAACAATGAAGATCAGTTTTGCCAATACACTTGCAAACATCTGTGAGAACATACCCGGTGCATCTATAGATGACATAACCAGGGCAATGGGTGCTGACAGACGTATCTCACCCTATTATCTAAAGGGCGGTTTGAGTTACGGAGGACCCTGTTTCCCGAGGGACAACAGGGCATTCATGGCATTTGCTCGTGAATATGGTATAGATACCCCCCTTGCAGAGGCCACAGACAGGGTAAATCTTAAACGAATAGACTCACTCATAGATCTGGTTCTAAGGCATATGGCAGAGGGGAGTAAGGCTGTATCCGTCCTTGGTCTTGCCTACAAACCAAACACCCCTGTAATTGATGAGTCTCCAGCCATAAAGCTGATAGAGGGGCTTCTAAAAAGAGGTATAGATGTGATGGTTTATGATCCCCTTGCCATGGACAATGCAAGGTCCTGTCTTGGTGACGCGGTCCACTATGCATCTTCTGTGAGAGAGTGTATGGCCAATTCTCCTACCTGCGTTATCACGACTCAAGATGATGAATTCAGGAGGATCAATAGCAGCTATATTGTGCATAACCCTGCAGTGGTCATAGACTGCTGGAGGATAATAAGGTGGAAAGACCTTGGAGAGCAGGTGAAGTACATAGCCCTGGGAAGTAGTTATCAAGAGGAAGTGATCAGTAGCATACCCTGATGACGGGACTGTGGAGGGAATGTCTAAATTCTGATAAGTAAACCCCCTAAATCGGAGGGGTAAAGAACTGGAGGAAGGATGAGGAAAGAAGGGTTAAAGAATGTAATAGTCTATGACCCCCAATGGTCAAAAGAGACCTTTCAATCCTTCTATATTGATCGTGTCCGTAAAAGGATAAAGCCGAATATTGTCGTTCTTAGGCCGCCTAAAATGGAGGTGTATTTTGAGACAAATTCGTATGGATTTAAAGGGCCGGAGATAGATTTTACTAAGAAGCTCGTAGCTGTATGGGGGGATTCTGTAGTGTGGGGCCTGAGAAAGGGATGGGTAGAGGGATTGAGTGGCTACTTTCCAGAGCATCAGTTCCTGAATGGTGGGTTAGAAGGTGACCCTCTGGAAAATATATGTGAAAGAATCGCAGAAGCAAATTATACAACAGGACTTGATATAAAGTTCAATATTATCTTCCCTGGATGGCACAGCAGGAAACGTCCGGAGGTAGTCTACAAACTACTATCCTTGATTGTGAAGAAAGTGCCAAATCCCGTGTTATGCACGGTTCCAACCTCTCTAAGTAAAAAGACGGTTGAGCTTGACCTGACCGGGTATTTTGTGTCTTCTCCGGACAAGGGCCATTATGGTTTCTGGGGAAACACCCCCTACTCCATTGAGAATGCCAGGCTCCTCTTTAGCGAGATCCAGAGGCAGAACGAGGTGATTCATGCTGTAGCCAGGGAAAACAAGATCCCCCTTGTGGATCTCTATTCACATTTCTACACAGAGGACATAGAGAGATTCAGAGAAGACTTCTTTGATGCAGGGCATTTCAGGAAAAGTGCTTATCCCAAGATACAAAAGATCTTTTACGAGGAGTTGAAAGATGTCTTGGTTTAAATGGATTGTTTTGGTTTTCTTGGGTTTGTCTGTATTCGGGTGGGCGGGTTACAGGCTTGCATTCACCCTTTATCTGAAGATTGTAAAGAGGATGGATATAAGTGAAAAGAGAGAGGACTCTATTCCAACATATCCTATGAGTTGATTTTGGAGGGTACCATGAGTGGTTCAAACAAGATGAAGCTTTTTCTGCTCTACCTTATGCTCGCCTTTGGTGCGATCTGGTCTCGTATAAAACCGCGTCCAAAGGGGTGGAGGTAAGCATGAAAATCCTGGGTATTTCTTGTTTTTACCATGATTCAGCTGTTACTGTTATTGAGGATGGGAAGATAGCCTTTGCCATACAAGAAGAAAGATTGAGCCGTCTCAAACATGATTCCCGTTTTCCCATCATGGCAATTACCAAGGCTTTGGAGATATGTAGATCAAGCATTAATGACTTTGACGAGATAGTATTCTATGAGAATCCTCATCTCAAACTGAAGAGGATATTCGGGCAGGTTGTGGCTGGCTGGCCAAGGAGTTGGAGATTGTTCAGTGAACACCTGCCATACTTCTATCATTTCAAGTATCCCATAGAGAAGATCATCCGAAACAAACTTGGATACAAAGGCAGAATAAGCTTCTGTGAACACCACAGATCTCATGCTGCTTCTGCCTTTTACACGTCTCCGTTTGAGCGGGCGCTGGTTCTCACCATTGATGGTGTTGGAGAATATGATACCACCGCTGTCCATATTGGTGAAGGCAATACCCTCAGAAAGGTGGCCTCTATCCATTTTCCTGATTCGCTCGGTTTGCTTTACTCAGTGTTTACCCACTACCTTGGTTTTGAGGTAAACGAGGGAGAGTATAAGGTGATGGGGCTGGCATCCTATGGTGAACCCCTATATGTTGACAGGATATTAGACAGGGTGATCTTCCTGCGGGATGATGGTTCCTTTTATCTGAATCAACGTTATTTTGATTTTAGCAATCCCGACAGACATTACAGGGCATGTCTTGTTGACCTGGTGGGTGTACAACCCAGGGGGCCAAAAGATCCCATGCTGAGAGAACATAAAGACCTGGCAGCCAGCATCCAGAAGGTCCTTGAGATGGCGTTAATAAACATGATCAGGTCTCTCAGATCCCGCTATCCTTACGACAACCTCTGTATGGCAGGAGGCATCGCCTTAAATTGTACAGCCAATGCAGAGATTATCAGGAAACTGGGCATGAATGTCCATATCCATCCTGCTGCTGGAGACGCGGGTGGTGCACTGGGCGCGGCTGTCAACAGTGCGATCCAATGCGCTCCACACAATCCCTACAGGTTTGAATTTTCTCCTTATCTTGGGATTGACTACCCTTCCGAGGTTATCAAGGCCACTCTGGAGATAAACAATATCCCTTACAGGCGTGTGAATAATGTCTCTCGGGAGATTGCAAGGAGATTAGCCGAGGGGAATGTGGTGGCTATCTTTCATGGTCGTGACGAGTGGGGACCCCGTGCCCTTGGGAATAGGAGTATCCTTGCTGACCCGAGGAAGGCGTACATGAAGGATCATCTCAACGCCAAGATAAAGTTTCGTGAAGAGTTCCGTCCTTTTGCACCTGTTGTTATGCAAGAGCATTACGGAACATATTTTGAAACCCTGAGTATGGAGCATAGCCCCTATATGCTGTTTACTCACAAGGCTAAAATCCCTGACAGGATCCCCGCAGTGGTTCATGTGGATGGTACCAGCAGGGTGCAGACAGTAACCCATGATCAAAATCCCTATTTATACGAAATCCTTGGAGACTTCTTTAAGATCACGGGGACCCCTGTTCTTATGAATACCTCTTTTAATCTCAAAGGAGAACCGATTGTGTCCAGCCCCTCGGATGCACTGAAGACATTTCTTGCATCTGGTATTGACTGTCTTGCATTAGAGGATTTCCTGGTTGAGAAAGATGAAATAGCATGATTGATTCTCGGAGGATAGTTGATGATAAAAGTTCTGAGGTGAGGTTGGATCCCTCCAGGTCGGAAGAGTTCGCAGACGAGGGCAGGGGGGAACGGTCTGGGGTGCTCTATGTTACAAGGCCCAGCCTTCCGCCTATTGATGAGTTTGTTGAGTTGCTCAGGGATATATGGGATACGAAATGGCTTACAAACAAGGGGCCATATCATGAGCAGTTTGAGGAGGCCCTGGCTGAATATCTTGGAGTGAAATATGTGTCGCTCTTTGCGAACGGAACCCTTGCCCTGGTGACAGCGTTGCAGGCACTCCGTATCACCGGCGAGGTAATCACCACACCCTACAGCTTTGTTGCCACTGTTCATGCCCTGCACTGGAACGGGATAACGCCTGTCTTCTGTGATATTGAACCAGATACCTGCAATATTGACCCCGAAAAGATAGAATCGCTGATAACACCGAAGACAACAGCCATACTGCCTGTGCATGTCTATGGAACACCATGCAACGTTCAGGAGATTGAAAAGATTGCGGATATCTATGGATTGAAGGTGATCTATGATGCCTGTCATGCCTTTGGTGTTACCATAGAGGGTGAAACAATCCTGAATTTCGGTGATCTCTCTGTCCTGAGTTTTCATGCGACAAAGGTCTTTACCACATTTGAGGGGGGTGCGATTGTATCTCATGACGAGAAGATGAAAAGAAGGATAGACTTCCTCAAGAATTTTGGGTTTGCCAATGAGGTAACCGTTGTGGGGCCTGGAATAAACGCAAAGATGAGCGAGTTCCAGGCTGCAATTGGTCTGTTACAGTTGAAGTACATAGATGATGCGATTGAAAAAAGAGGCGAACTTGCAGGGCTGTATTATAGAAACCTTTCGGAACTGGAAGGGATACGGATGCTGGAAGAAAAAGCCGGTGTCAGGAACAACCATCAATACTTCCCGGTCTTTATTGAAAGGGATGTATTCGGCAGGTCCAGGGATGATGTTTACAATGAGTTCAGGAAAAACAACATAATGGTCAGGAGGTATTTCTACCCGCTGATCAGCCAGTTCCCTACCTACAAAGGACTGCCCTCGGCCGTACCCGGTAATCTTCCCGTAGCGGAGAGGATCACGAAAGAGGTGCTCTGTCTGCCCCTGTACTCGGAGCTTGGCAGAGATGATATAAACAGGATATGCGATATACTGTACAGGTTGAAAAGATGAGGATAGCCATTATGCAGCCATATCTTTTCCCTTATATAGGTTATTTTCAGCTGATAAATGCTGTGGATATCTTCGTGATCTTTGATGATGTTAATTTTATCAAAAGAGGCTGGATTAATAGAAACAGGATACTCGTTAATGGTAAAGAGTATATGTTTGTTGTCCCTCTGAAGAAAGCATCACAAAATAAAAAAATCAGAGAGATAGAGATAACTTCAGATAATAAATGGAGAAAGAGGTTTTTAAAAACCATTGAATACCATTACAAGAAAGCTACATATTTTTCTAATGTAATGGATTTGATAACCAGAATAATAAATACTAAAGAGATAAACCTAAGCAGCTTCACTCACAGGAGTCTTATCTTGATATGTGAGTATCTCTGTATCAGGACAAAAATAATTGATTCTTCATCAAAATATCAAAATGAATTTTTAAAGGCTGAAAAGAGGATAATTGATATTTGTAAAAAGGAGAAGGCTGATCATTATATTAACCCAATCGGTGGTTTGAATTTTTACAGGAGGGAAGACTTTAGTGAGCACGGAATAAAACTTAGTTTTTTAAAGACAAAAGAAATAATCTATAATCAGCTCAGTAAACCCTTTGTCAGAAATCTATCAATAATAGATGTGATGATGAACAATTCAATATCTTCAATAAGGAGAATGTTGAATCAATATGAACTTATTTAGGGAAATGCAAAAACCACGTTTTTTCATATTCAATACAGGATGTATAAGGAGAGCCATGGATGTAATACACATTCAGAGATATCTTGAAGAAAATGACTGGATATTAACAAAACGGCTGAATAAAGCAGAAATGATAATAATAGCAACCTGTGGTGTTGTAAGATTAAACGAAATAAGCTCCTTAAAGGCAATTGCATTAGCAGAGAAAAAGAAGAAACCAGGCAGCAGAATAGTTGTAACAGGATGTTTGCCCAAAATTAACAAGAAAGAAATAGATATGCTCGGAAAGTTTATAATGGTACCTGTCGATGAATTGTGGCGGTTAGATTCAATAATTTCAGCAAGGATACCTTTTTCTGCCATAGAGTCCCCTGATAGCATAATAGATAATAGTTATATTACAAATTATTTGATTGCCCGAAGTTTTTGCAGAAAAAATAAATTGTATAAGTCGTTATTTTATAGATTTAGCTTGAATGACAGGTTTCTTTCTTTTTCTGTATCTGCAAACAAGACAATCCAGCATCTCAAGAGTATTGTGTCAGGCAGTAGGGAGAGAAGCGTAGTACCCTATTTTAATATAAACATATCCAGTGGTTGCCTGAGTAAGTGCTCTTTTTGTGCTACTAAGCAGGCAACAGGAAGGTTACAGAGCAGGAGACCTGATGAAATTATAAAGGATTTTAAAAGAGGCTTAAGTAAAGGATATAAAATATTCCAACTTATTGCAGAGGACACGGGATGTTATGGTTTTGATATCAATACAGATCTGGCAGATTTATTGAGGAAGATTTTTGCAATAAAAGATGACTATAAATTAATAATAATCGACTGTAATCCACAGTGGCTTATAAAACTTAGACATAAATTGATACCTCTGCTCATTGAACAACAGGATAGAATACAGGAGATATTTATTCCCATACAATCAGGCTCAGACAGGATATTGAAAAGTATGAGAAGAAAATATACCTCTGAGGATATAGCCAAGATAGTCAAAGAACTGAGGCAACATGCTCCAGCAATTGCTATCCGTACAAGTTTTATAGTTGGATATCCAGGGGAAACGGAGGAGGATTTCTTGAAAACCAGAAAGTTCATTTCCGAAAACGAATTTTTTGAGGTCACAATTAACAGATATGAAGATAGACCAGGCACTTTGTCTTCTAAAATGAACGAGAAAGTGCCTGGTGAAATCATCGAAGAGCGTGCGCTAATTCTTTCAAGAGAGTTGGGTTGTCATATTTTATCCTGATTGATGTGATATGTATAATGATTTGAAACATAAATTGATTCCAGTTAGTGTGGAAGAAGAGTGGAAAGGCGAAACATCAGATCTGCCTGTCATGGCGGTACACTCATGGAATTACTGCAAGGCTATGTCAAATTCTGTGGAAGGAGAAATTTTATTAGCTGTAATAAAAACAGACAATGGAAAGATTTGCTGTCCTGTTCAGATCAGGGTAAAAGAAGATGGATTCAAAGATATAGTTACACCCTATGGTTTCGGTGGAATCCTGTATACAACAAAGAAGTCTTTTTTTAATGAGGCATTTGATGAATGGACAGTATTCTGGAGAAAAGAAGGCGCTGTTACAGCTTACATTATGCAACATCCTCTATTAAGGCTGGATGAGGGTATTCAGGGACCTCTCGTTGATGTGCAATCAAGAACTGTTTATTTGATAGACCTTTCGTTACCATTAAAGCAGATATGGAACAATATGTCTTCTACACACAGATACGAGATAAGAAGGTTGAAAAAAGAAGACAAACTTATATTGATTACAGAAAAGAAAGAAATAGTTGATGATTTTATTGCACTTTATTATCAGACTTTGAATAGAGTAAAGGCATCAAGGATTTATTATTTCTCAGAAAACACACTGAGAGAGCTGATATTTTGGGATAAATCCATTGTTATAGGTGTAAAAAAAGAAAATATAATAGTGGCTATCTCGATGTTTATCTTTTCTGATAGATGTGCAGAATATTTTTTGAGTGCTTCTACAGAGGCAGGTAGGAGATATTCCCGTTTATTGATATGGAATGCCATTGAGATATTTAAAGAACTGTCTATCCCTTACATTAATCTGGGTGGCGGAGTAAAAGAAAATGATAACCTTGAGCTTTTTAAAAAAAGATTTGGCGGCATAGAGTTCAAGATTCAGATACTCAAGCAAATATTTGATAAAGAGAGATATGAATATCTGTTAAATAAATATGCTAAGGACATCTGTACCAAGTATTTTCCTCCGTACTGGGTAAAAGGATGAATATGCCCTATTACTATAAGATAGTCAAGCATTACGAGGCATGTTTTGATAAATTTGGAGAGAGTCCGAAAGGTATGGACTGGCCTGATGAAAAAGATCTGATCAAGAGATTTAATATCATGTTATGTGTAATAAGAGGTCTTTCAGGAAGGGTATCATTACTTGACCTTGGTTGCGGAATAGGACTATTAGTTGATTATTTGAAAGATAGAGGTTTGTTAGAAAAGATCCAGTACCTGGGTATTGATATTTCAGAGAAGTTAATAGAAGTTGCCA
>DROX01000008.1 GCA_011321725.1 Nitrospirota bacterium
AAGAATGCCATGTAGCAATACCTCAGGTGTCTTACATCAAGACCCTTGTCTATCCACTTAAGTCCTAAAAGACTCTGTCTTTTATTAATTAAATCCCATTGCATCAATGCCATGATGAACCACCTCTGGGCCTTTATTACTTATTGGCCCTTTTTTCTTTTCAAAGGTGTGGTGCTTATTTTTCTTCGGCACCCTGCCTTGGTTTATAAAACTGGAATTGTTTTGGATACTACTTGTTCCACTGATAAACTCATCATTTATCACTCAACACTCATCACCCCGTTATCCTTCTTGTCCAATCAACTCCATGGGTTGACCACAGCATACAAGCTGGCCGCCACCCACCTTTGTCACCACCACCTCATTTCCGCAGACATTGCATCTGTATTTCTCGCCCACCTTCCTGACTGCCATAGCACTTACCTCCTTTCCTTAATTTACTGTAATGCCTCATAGACCTTACCCACCAGCTTCGCAGATGGTTTCAGCGTCCTGTCACCCTCGTCCTTCCACTTGGCAGGGCAACCCTCGTTAGAATGTTTTGACAGATGCAGATTGGCCTTGAACTTTCTCATCAGCTCATCAATATTTCTGCCCATGTTGTAGTAGTTCACCTCGGAGTTCAGAATCACCCCTTCCGGGTTGATTATAAATGTACCCCTTAGTGCAAGGCCTGTCTCCTCATCGTAGACCCCGAACATCCTGGAGACATTACCCGTGGGGTCAGCACCCATGGGATACTTCACGTTTTCAAGGAGTTTTTCATCTCTCTGCCAGGCAAGATGCACAAACTGGGTATCCGTACTTATGGTTACCACCTCTGCACCCATCTTCTTGAAACGATCGTACTGCTCTGCCAGAGCAGCAAACTCTGTAGCTCAGACAAAGGTAAAATCCGCTGGATAGAAGAAGAGAATCGTCCACTTACCAGCCTTCTTGGCCTTCTTTAAGGAGAATTTACCAAAATCTCCCTTTGTTGGTTCATAGGTATCAATCTCAAAATCAGGCACCTGCTGGCCTACCCTTAGACCACAACAGATTTCCTCCCTTGTCATAATACACCTCCTTTGAATAGTTAGTTTTTCAATTGATATTAAGAGTCTGAACTGAAGGTTATGCCTTCACTCTGGATCTACTCTGTAATGGTTATATCCTTTGATGCCTCCCATGTGCCGTGGAGATTACACCTTTCAAGCACCCTCAGGGTTGAGGTCCTGTGCTTACCGCCTTTAACCAATGTAACCGTAATCTCAGGCTTTGTAAATACAGGTGTCAGGTCAATCCTTAAATACTGGTTCTGCCCTGAATAAAGCTCAAGCCACTGGATATGATGCCCCTCATCCATTACATGGGGGATCTCGCCAACCTTGATCCTCACCTCAAAGGGCTCTCCTGCCTTCACCGTGTCAGGACACTCAATCACTGGTGTGTGCTTCTTCTCAAGCTCCGTCATGTTTGCAGGATCAGCCGGCCGGTTGATTCCGCAAAATAGACTCTTCTCTGACATGTTACACCTCCTCAGTTCTTTAAAGTAGTCTTCAGGTTAATGAAAGTGTCAAAGACACCTCCTTGTCTTAAAAACAAGAGTTGTTTTGTCATCTTTAACATCCTTTTAAAGGTCAGAGCCTATCAAACC
>DROX01000009.1 GCA_011321725.1 Nitrospirota bacterium
GAGCATCACGAACTGGCCTGGTCTGAAATGGAAATGTTCCCTCTTGGATTCATCATCAAGGACAAGCCTGAAGAGGCTGTGCTGGGGGTCAAGATACCTCTTCTCAACAAGTGTTGCCATCTCAGGAACAAGGCTCATTCCCTTATCCTCCTGACCACCTCTACCATGTCTATACCAGCAGGACAGGTCTCACTACACCGTCCACATCCGGTGCATGTGGGCCTGCCGTGCATCTCGGCAAAACCTATCTCCTTATGGAGATATCTGAACCTGAATCTTGAGGGTCTGTCTTCACGGAAGTTGTGGCCACCTGCAACAAGGGCATAATCCTTCCTCATGCATGCATCCCATCGCCTTATCCTGTAGGATATACCTTCTGTCAGATCTGTTGTGTCGTAGACATCAAAGCACTGACAGGTAGGACAGACCATCACGCAGCTTCCGCAATAGAGACAGCTCCTGCTGTACTCCTCCCATACCTCACTTTTGTACTCCAGGGTGAGAAGGTCGGCAAGATTGGTTATATCCATTATCCTTGTAAACATAGAATCCCTTTCCTTGATCCTCCTTTTGTACTCCAGGATCTCCTTCTTTGTAGGGCTTTTGAAGAGAGCTGATTTAAGACGGGTCAGGTCATCACCAAAGGCGGTGCGGACGCTTACCATATAGACATTATCAAGGGTGTAAAGGAAGAGGTCATACACATCCTCTATAAAGTCCGTATGCATTGACTTGCAGAGACAGTACCTGTCAGGCAGACAGCTGAGCCCAATAAACCCAATCCTCTCCCTCCTGCTCCAGTAGAAGCTGTCCCTGCCACCGTAGGAAAATGCCCTGTCAAGGATATTCACTCCGTGAAGATCGCAGGGATGGACCCCGAAGATCACTGTGAAAGGTATATCTTCCGTGACAGCAGTAAGACCTTCTCTTTCTGAGTAAGATAGAAGGGTCTCACAAGGAGGGAAGAAAAATCGCTTTGGAGGAATAATGGTGCGGAGAAACTCCAGGGCCACCCTGGAGAAATCTGTATATTCCTTGAAGATGTAGGTGCTTTTTCCCTTCTTCTCGGGAACAATCAATCTGAACTCATTGCTAACAGCATCTAAGAACTCCCTCAGCCTGGCCTTTTCAATGGTAAGAAAAATCATTCAATCTACCCCTCCATTGTATTAGCATATCAAAAAAAGCAAAAAACAGCAATACCTGCGTGCCCAAAAAGTTGACTGGATAGTCAATTGCTATTTGAGAGGCAGAGAGAGTATTTCTTCCAAAAAACCTTTTCTTTTTGGTTATAATATCTGGAATGAGAAGACATGGATATAGCCTCTTTCTGGCATTTATTTTAGTATTGCTTCTTGTCTGTCCCTCCTCTGCGATTGAGGTGAAGGAGGCCCTTCTGGATAACGGCCTCAAGGTGCTTGTGGTGGAGGACCACAAGGCCCCTGTTGCAACATTCCAGGTCTGGTACAGGGTGGGCGGAAGGGATGATCCCAAGGGCAAGACAGGTA
>DROX01000010.1 GCA_011321725.1 Nitrospirota bacterium
TATTTCCTTGCCTGTCTCCACCTCAACAGAGGGTGATTTGCTCCTGACTATGATCTGTGTGGGATAGACGCTTCTGTGCCCGGTTATCAGATAGCTAATGACACAGACAAGGGCTGCATAGGGTGCTATCTCTGCCCCGAAGAGCTCTATTGCCATTATGCTTGCCGATACAGGCGTGTTTGCAGCGCCAGCCAGGACCCCCACAAGGCCGATTGCAGCGAATGTTGCCCTGTCAAGACCCATGAGATCACCGAACAGACTGCCCGAAGCTGCGCCTATGAAGAAGATGGGTGTTACAATTCCCCCGCTTCCACCGAAATTAAGGGTTATGGCTGTGAAGAACATCTTAATTGCAAAGGCACACCATCCCACGTGCCTGCCACTGAGTGCATCTGTTATGGTATCCAGCCCAAGCCCGAGGTATTGGTCAGTAAACAGAAGGGTCAGGATTGTAAGGAGTACACCTCCTATTATCCCCTTGAGAGGGGTCCAGATATTGAGGTTTTTGTTTATATCATTGAAAAGCTCCATCACCTCAATAAACACAAAGGAGACAAGCCCGAAGAAGATCCCTGCAATCACCACTTCAACTATAAAGGAACCGCTGAAGACAGGCGCAAACCCGAGGGGATGATAAAGAAAGGTTATGCCCAGCAGTTGAGCCATATGGTAACTTATAATGCCGGACACAAAGGAGGGCATCAGGGCATCATAGAAGAGGTTCCCTATATACAGGACCTCTATGCCGAACATTGCGCCTGCAATGGGGGTTCCGAATACAGCGGAGAAGCCTGCGCTAATACCGCATATCACAAGCTTTTTTCGGTCATTGTCGCCGAACCTCAGAAGGTCTGCAAAGGCTGATGCAAGTCCTCCGCCTATCTGCGCACATGGCCCCTCTTTGCCTGCAGAACCACCTGTTGAGACAGTGATGATGGTGGCTACAAACTTTACAGGTATAACAGAGAATTTTATCCTGCCCGCCCTTTTGTGTATCGCCCTGATAACCCGCTCTGTACCATGTCCGACAGCATCAGGTGCAAGATAATAGACAAGGAGACTGCTGAGGAAGATGGAGAGGGGCAGCAGGTAGTAATAATAGTCAAAGGATGTTACAATGTTGATGCCCTTTTCCAGTACAAGGAGGAAGAAACTTGTTGCAGCGCCAACGATGATTCCCACTATTGAGGCAAGGATAAACCATTTTACAACACTTGTGAAAAGGACTATGCTCTCAAGAAATTCCCTTATCCTTTTTGAAAAGTGATCCATCAATCTTTATTTTGCACCGACGTAATCATCAGGCTTCAAGGATGGATTTTATCTTTTCCATAACCTCTTTTGGTTTTGCCGTGGCCTTCACGAGATAGGAATCAGCACCAAGATTCATGGCCTTCTCTATCTCTGCAGGAACCCCTCTTGAGGAAAGCACTATCACATGTATGGAGGAGAGTTCGGGGTTTGATTTCACGGCCTCAAGCACTTTGAAGCCATCCATAACAGGCATATTCAGGTCAAGGAGTATGAGGTCGGGTTTTTCAGAGACAGCAAGCTTCAGTGCCTCCATACCATTGGAGGCCACCTTGACATTATAACCCTCTGGTATGAGCAGATTTTTATAGATATCCTGAAATATCTTTGCGTCATCAACGATCAGGATCTTTTTCTGTGCCATAAGCTCTCCTTTCCATGAGTGATCTGTTCTTCATTATACAATAATAAATTTTTATTATGCCATTTGTGTTTATAGTAGTTGCAATTTGTCTTTTCGGTCAGGACCATGTTATTATAGTAAGCACTAACTTAACATGAAAAAGCGACTGAAAAAGATTAACACAAAGGAACGCCTGCTTGAAGCAACCTTTGAACTTATCTCTGAAAAGGGTTATCTTGGTACCACCACCAGGGAGATAGCCTCA
>DROX01000011.1 GCA_011321725.1 Nitrospirota bacterium
ACTGCTTACTGCTCACTGTGAATAAGGTGTGGTGCTTATTTTTCTTCGGCACCCTGCCTTGTTTTATAAAACTGAAATTATTTTGGACACCACTGCTTTTGGGTCATAACTTAAAAATCTGCCCCTGGAATTAAGTAATTCTAAAACCCGTCCCCATCACCAAACATCCATTACTACCTTACTTTTGATATCAGGTCATAAACGGGGAACAACAGTCCGAGAAGAATCAAAACAAAGAACAAACCTATGAAAACAATGATAATTGGTTCAAGCATCCTGCCTATCTTCTGTGTAACATCGTCAAGTCTTTCAAGAAAATGAACGGAGAGGAAGTTGAATTGATCATCAAGATTGCCTGTCTGCTCACCCACATGGACCATCCTAATCAGAAGCATGGGGAACACGGGATGTTTACGCAGTGCATCTGCTATTGACTCACCTGCCATTATATCATCCCTTGCACGATGGATTGCATCCTTCATCACCTCATTGTCTATGACATCAGCCAGGAGGTCAAGTATCCTGTCTATCGTAAGGCCTGCCATGAGGAGTATCCTCATCTGCTCGCTGAAGAGTCCCAGCAGCTTGTTCTGTACTATCAGCCTGATAATGGGGGCCTTCAGTTTAATGCTATCCTGTTTATAACGTATCCTTTTGTATCTCCTTGACCACTTCCAGAGCAGGAAAACGACCACAGGCAACCCGATTATAATATACCAGTAGTTAACGGTGAAGTCACTCATCTTTATGAGTATCCTCGTCATCAGTGGCAGGGATATCTCCATCTCCCTGAAGAGGGAGATTATCTTTGGCAGCACATATATCAGCCAGAAGAGCATGGCTCCAAAGGTCGTAACAATGGCGAATACAGGATATATGAGCGCCCTCTTGATTGCAGAGGCAAGGCTCTCCATCCTCTCAAGGTGCTCTGCAATGTTTTTCAGGCTCATGTCAAGCCTCCCTGTCTCTTCACCAACAGCAACAAGGCGGATAAAGATATCAGGGAACACATCCCTGTGAAGAGACAGGGCATCAGAGAATGTGGAGCCCATCTGGATCATATTGTAGAGGATCTGGATCTTCTCCCTGAAATACCTGTTCTCGTTATGAACCGACAGATCCTCAAGACAGCTCAGAAGGGGAATCCCTGCCTTCAGCATCACGGAGAGGTTATTTGCAAACTCAATGAGGTCCTTACGCTTTATCCTTCTGGCAGAGAGTGTTTTGAGAAGTGATGCAACCCTCGGATTGGTCTCCTTGATCTTTAGGGGATAAAAACCTGCATTTGAGATAAAGCCCTCCACATCCTCAGGGCTGGCTGACTCTATAAGCCCTGCAACTGACTCACCACTGGTATTTACAGCCTTGTATCTATAATATGGCATTTTTTACCCCCTCCACCCATCTACTCATCTACCCATTCACTCATAACTCATTTACTCATTTACTCATTTACCCATCCACTCATATACCCATATACCCATTTACCCATTCACCCTGCCACCCTCAGTATCTCGTCAATTGTGGTTATCCCCTGGCTTACCTTGTTCAGGCCGTCAATGATCAGGGGCTTCATGCCCTTCTGTACTGCCAGGTCCCTGATCAGGTGGACAGGCTCCCGTCTTGTAACCAGATCCTTGATCTCATCATCTATGATAAAGATCTCCCCGATCGCTGTCCTTCCAAGATATCCTGTCAGGTTACAGACCTTACAGCCCCTGCCTCTGTAAAGGACCGGGGGTATCTCTTTAATGTTGTAAAACTGGAGCATCTCCCTTGACTCATCATCAAGGCTATGCTCCTCCCTGCAATGGGGGCAGATCTTCCTCACAAGCCTCTGGGCAACTATCGCGAGCAGTGACGAGGAAAGCAGGAAACTGTCCACGCCAAGGTCAAAGAGCCTTGGAATAGCAGTTATTGCATCATTGGTGTGAAGCGTGCTCAGGACAAGATGCCCTGTGATTGATGCCCTGATGGCTATGGATGCTGTCTCCTCATCCCTTATCTCTCCGAGAAGCATCACATCAGGGTCCTGGCGCATGAAGTTCCTTCCTGCAAGGGCAAAGTCATAGCCTGCCTTGAGGTTCACCTCTGTCTGTTTCACAAGGCTCAGCCTGTATTCTACCGGGTCCTCCACGGTGAGAACGTTCTTCTCAAGGAGATTGACCTCGCGAAGGGCGGCATACAAGGTTGTCGTTTTACCACTGCCTGTGGGGCCTGTTATAAGTATAATTCCGTGGGGTTTCTTGAAAAGGAGTCTCAGTTTCTTTGTCTCCTCTGTATCAAACCCGAGTGCCTCAAGCCTTGTCAGAGGACCGCTACCACTGAGTATCCTGATCACAATATTCTCTCCATAAATAGTGGGCACTGTTGATACCCTCATATCGTAATTTTTTCCCAGGAAGTTGAAGCTGAACGAGCCATCCTGGGGAAGTCTCTGCTCTGCTATATCAAGCTCTGACATCACCTTGATCTTTGATATCACACCGGACTGGGCATTTTTGGGAAAACAGAAACCATGCTGCAATATCCCATCTACCCTGTAGAAGACATGCACCGTCTCCTCGGATGGTGTAATATGTATGTCAGTGGAGTTTTTTCTTATCCCGTCCATTATTATCAGTTCGCTCAGCCTTGATATATGAGAGGCTACCACACCGGTCTTTAATGACTGAACCGTCTCCTCAATCTGCCTCTTGACAGGGTTTTCAAGGAAGAAGTAAGCCTTCTCAAGGGTATCATAGAATGCCTCCGAGTCAACAAGGTATATCACGGGCTGCAGCTGTGTATATCGTGTGACCGTGTCTATAGCAACAATATTATTGGGATCTATAACTCCTACGACTATCTTGTTGTCTCTCAATTCTATGGGGATGAATGTACCTCGTTCGGCCATATCCTTTGGGATCAGCCTCAACGCATCCTCAGAGACAGGGTATTCCCTGAGGTCAATATACTCAAGTCCTGACTGTTCAGCAAGACACTGACTGATTTCTTTGGAGGATACAAAGCCGAGTTTTATTAAGGTCTCGCCAAGGAAGGCACCCGTTATCTTCTGCTGCTCAATTGCTACATGAATCTGTGATTCCTTTATTAAACCCTTTTCCTTTAGTAGTTCTCCTATCTTCTTTCTTGCCATCTGGCTATGTCTGTGGAATTATTGTAGGTTTTAGCAGGATTATAAGCTCCTTCCTCTCCCTGGTCTCCTCATGTCTTTTAAAGAGATAACCCAGTATGGGAATCCTGGACAGCATGGGAACCTTTTTTTCATCAACACTCTGCTTTGATGTTATAAGTCCGCCAAGGACCACCATGTCACCATCCTTTATCTTCACCGTTGTGCTCATCTCCTTCAGGTCAATAGTGGGAAGGGATATGAGTATATTATTGTCACCCACCTGTCCAATCTGTCTCTCCTCAAGGCTCACAAGATCGGAAACAATGGGGGTGATTGTTATGGATATCTCTCCCCTGTCATTTATGTAGGGAACCATTCCGATGATGATCCCCGAAAGGATATTGCTCGTCTCAACAGAGAAGGTTGTCTGTCCCGATGTGGTGGTACCTGTAGAGGTGGTGGTTTCAACCTTTGATATTATATCAATGCTTCTGCCCACGCTCAGGAGTGCTGTCTGTCCGTTCATGAGATTAACCCTGGGATTTGACAGGACCTTTACCTGCCCCTGGCTCTGCAATGCTTCAAGCAGTGATGTGAAATTGGTACCTGTAACACCAAGCTGGAATATGGATGATCCCGTCTCCCGGGCGGGAGTGAAGTTCTCTGTACCAATATTTATCGTACCAACCCCCTTCCAGTCATCAAGGAATGACCAGTCAATCCCGTATTTTGCACCTTCGGAGAGCTTCACCTCAACAACACGGGCCTCAATCATCACCTGCCTGGAAAGAATCTCCTTTATTCTGTTGAGATAATCCTCAACCCTCTTCAGGGCAGCCCTTCCACCTGTAACCACTATTGTACCGGTAAGACGATTTATTGTATAGGATGGTTTCTGCCTTGTACCCTGTGCACCCTCATTCTCAAGGATTGTCTTCAGCCCCTCCTCAATGGCATCCCAGAAATTAAAGCTCTTTTCATCGGACTTCTTGCTGAGCGTTATATTGCCCTTGATCTTACCAGAAGTGCTCTCGGAGGTTGAACCCAGGATATCACCACCAATATCAACGGCATAGCTCTGGTTGATGGAGGGGTGACCAAACTCAAAGACCCTTGTCTTCTGTGCCTTGATATACAAAATGTTTTCTTCTATCTCATAAAAGTAGTCAGTGGAGGAGAGTATTATCTCAAGCGCCCTGTCAGCGCTGATCTCCTTCAGGGTGACGGTAACGGGTATTTCAGGGTTTACACCCTTTTCCATGACCACATTGAGCCCCACAGTTTCCGCAACGGAGTGAATAACATCTTTCAGTGGGGCACTGGTTACGGAGATGGATATATTCTCCTTTAAAGGTGTTATGGACTCATGTGCTGGTTTAAACTCAGGTGTTGGTGGCGGAGGGATCTTGTTTGTCTTGTTTGTCTCGCTGATCAGAGCCGGCTTGTTTGTTACCCGGGGCTGCTTACTGCTCACTGCCGGTTGCTTATTCTTTACCGTTGACTTTTCATATCCGGGATTTTCAACAGTGGTGGCACAGGAAGAGAGAAATATGGCAGTTGCTATTATGATCAAGAAACTCTTATATGCTAAAATGTACCCTCTCTTTGCCAGCATTCAAACCTCTATCTCCCCTTTATCGGCTTATTTTGAGATATAAACAACCTCCCTCTGACCATCCTTTGTAAGTATAACATATTCAAGTCCGATCTTTTTCACCAGATAGCCCTTTATCATGTCACCCTCTTTTACAAAAAGGTTGTTTATTATAGCGTATCTACCCTTCCTGCCCATTATCACAAGGGACACATTCCAGGAGGGCCTCTTCTCAATCTTTTCCTTCCTATGTGAAGATGGTTTCTGCGCTGGAGATGGCCTTTCAACCCCTTTAAGCAAAAAAGGGTTCTTTACCAGTGAGGGGATCTTTTCTTTGATCTCAATGAGATGGGGAATATCTGTATAATATCTCAATATCTGTTGATGCGTAACCGTGAAAGGTGGCTGCTCCCCTGCACCTATCGGCAAAAGTAGCACAAGTAGAACCATAGCAAATGGCAATATTAATAAACCGATAATAAACCTGTCATCCACCATGTCGGAGTGTATAAACCTCTCCCTTTATTATACAAAGTATTATATCACCCTGCACCCTGCTTTTCTGCAAAGGAACATTGCTTTCCGCGCTTGTCTTTCTCAAGATAGTATCCTGGAACCTGAAGAGAGGGAATTCTTTGAATACCAGCCCCTGAAAAATCCTGTTTATGTCATCAAATGAATCGGTCCTCAGTTCCATTGTAACGGGAATGGATAATGAACCTTTGTCCTTTTTAAAGGGCCCGAGCCGGATCTTCAGGTCCTTATGCAGACCTCTGATATAATCAAGTCTTTCAAAGATTGCCTGCTCCGGAGTGGCTGCGGCATGTGAGATGAACTGCCTTGCCTCGTTCAGGTTTTCCCTCAGACTGCTCAGGTCTCTCATTATAATCTCCCTCTTTACCGAAAGCTTCTGGAGTTCAATCAATTGGTTCTCCTTTGCCTCTTTAAGGGAGAGAATATATCTGTTGGCACCGATAAATAGCGTGATCAACAGGCCAAAAAGTATGTAGAGATATAATCCTTTCTTGATACGATTGTAGTAGAATGTTTTCATAGCTTCAACTCACCCTGAATGACGAACCTCTTTCTTTCCACATCTATATCCTCTCCTGTAATCCTTATCCGAGGGTATCTCTTAAGAGAGTCAAGGAACGCCCTGTAGTTCCTTAATATCTCTGCATAACCCGATCCCGGGGACTTTCCCTCAAGGCTGAATCCTGCCGTAAGCCCATTCCCTTTGCTTTCCACCCTCTTAAAATCAATCCTGATCTCCTGCAGGTCAACACCGGCAAGATCTGAGCTTGAGATGATACTCAGGACCCTCCCGGGATTTGCCATATAGGATGATCCCTGGATGAGAGAGTTTATATAAACAATGTCATCCTTTTTCTTCTCAAGCGTCTTGAGTTCATTGAAAGCCACGGCAATGTCCCCGATCCTCTGTTGTAGTGTATTGATCTCCCTTTCATATCTCACCACATCCTTGCTGTTGCTGAACACCATGAAGGCAAAAAATACAAGTGCCACTACAAACAGGGGTAATGCAAGATTAAGGTATTTCTTTATTATTCTGTAAAGCCTGTAAGATGGGGATATGAGGTTGCCAAGTCTTGGCTTGAAGAGTCCGGCAAGGGTAAGCATCAATGTATTCTGCAAGTCTTCGGCCTCTTCGTCTCCCCTATCGTATGAGGCTGCCCTCATACTGGGGAACTCAATATCCTTCAACATGAGCGTGGCCACAGGAATCAAAGGAAAGAGGTTGCTTGAGATGCGCTGTGGTCCAGCAATGTAAAGCATACGGGGTTCTATCTTCAGGTTCTGTCTGCAGTAGTTAACGGTCATGTTGATGTTCTGGATATCAAAATCATCAATCTCCTTTGAAACACCTGTGATCTTTCTTACCATATGAATCCTGTTGTCATGAATGAAAAAGAGAACCCTCACAGTATCTTTAACGAAAAGAACAAGCACGGGACAATCAAAGGCAGGCAGCATATTGAATATGGCCAGGATATCAGGCTGAAGCTGGATGACATCCTTTTTGTTCTGTACAAACTCATACAACAGTGAATCAACACTTTCTACAGGTAGCGCTGTCACCAGCACATCCCTTGCCGTTGTTCCCCTCACCTTATCAGCACCTACGTCATTGAACATGAACACAAAATCATCTACATCCGGGTATCTTCTTTTCAGCTCCTTTCTTATGAAATCCTGAAGGGGCTTTCCCTTAATAGGCGGAACAGTGATAACCTCCTCTAACGTCTCCGGGAATGTACCTGTGACATATAAACTCTTTGTCTTGTCTTTCTTTAGAAACTCCTTGAAGGATGGCCAATCCAGCAGGATATAATCCTTTACCTTAATCCTCCCTCCTCTTCTTTCGGTAAAGACAACCTTAACACTATCATTTTCAAAAGAAAGAGAGACCTTCGCCATGTGATAATATAACAAAGAAAGATGAAATTTTGCTATAATTTTAGTCGTGAATCCCCTTGCCAAAATAGGTCAGCTGTTAATCTCCTTCACAAGAGAGCTCGGTAGCATCCTTCTGCTTCTCTGCAGGGTGCTGAGACAGCTAACGGTTCCACCTTATGAGGTAAGGAACACCATCAAACAGATGCAGGAGATTGGTGTGAGATCACTGCCCGTGGTGCTTATAACAGCGGTATTCACAGGTATGGTCCTTGCCCTTCAGACCTATACAGGTTTCAAAAGATTCGGTGCCGAGAGTGTCGTGGCAACCGTTGTGGCCATGTCAATGACAAGGGAGCTTGGACCTGTCCTGACAGCACTGATAGTTGCAGGCCGTGCTGGTGCTGCCATGGCTGCAGAGCTTGGCACCATGCGGGTAACAGAGCAGATAGATGCCCTGGAAACACTTGCAACCAATCCCGTCAAGTTTCTCATCGTGCCACGCTTTATCTCTGGTTGCATAATGCTCCCCTCCCTTGCACTTGTAACGGACATTATAGGGATACTCGGCGGTTATGTAATAACAGTGGGACTCTTCGGGACAAGTTCGGTCTCATACTGGAAGAGGACATGGAACTACCTTGAGATGGAGGACATATACAATGGTCTTATAAAGGCCGCCTTTTTCGGCGCATCCATTGCCCTGATAAGCTGCTATAAGGGGTTTTATACTGAAGGCGGTGCAGAGGGTGTGGGCAAGGCAACCACAGGGGCAGTGGTTCTCTCCTCAATGACCATACTTGTTTCAGACTACTTCCTTTCGGCCTGGCTGTTCAGGTAGGATTTTTATAGGACCCGACAAACCATAATCTCATCCTGTCATCGCCCTGCTTGACACGGCGATCCAGGTCTTTGAAAAAATGGATTCCCTGGTCAAGCCAGGGAATGACAATAAAGATAGTTTGTCACTGTCGGACTTGATCCGACAGTCCACAGTCCTTTAAAGACAAAAGACTGGATTATCCAATCAAGTTGGGTAATGACAACAAAAGGGAGAACAAACTATATTAAACGGTAGCATGCCCTCTGGCCTGACAAGAAAAAGTCTAATCACCTAAGTCTCCCCCCACCTTCATCCTCCCCTAGGGATGAAGGTGGGGGTGCATCAATGCCATGATGAACCACCTCTTTCTACTCCGAAAAATCGCAGATTTTTCGGAGGTCTCTGCTTACTGCTCACTTCTAACCCATCCACTCATTCACTCATTTACTCATATACCCATTCACTCATCAACTCATTTACCTCATCAACTGCTAACCATGGATGGATTCCCACTGTTATATCACGACAATGAAACATCCAGTATCATCATCACAACAAAGCCCATCATCACACCAAAGGTTGCCTCTTTTTCAAAACCCTTTCTGTGGGACTCGGGAATAATTTCATCGCTTACCACATAGAGCATGGCACCAGCTGCAAAGGCCAGCCCCCAGGGAAGAAGCGGTCTTGAAAGGGAAACAATCCCGATACCAATGATACCACCGAGGGGTTCTACAAGACCTGTAAGAAAGGCAATCATCAGTGCCCTCAAAGGTGAGTACCTCTGTGTTACAAGGGCAAGGGCAACCACAAGCCCCTCGGGCATATTCTGAAGTCCTATACCTGTGGCAAGGGTCATGCCGTTCTTTATATCACCGCCACCAAAGCCCACACCCACGGAAAGCCCTTCGGGGAAATTATGCAGTGTTATGGCTATGACAAAGAGCCAGATCCGCTTCAACCGCTTTAGATCTGATCCCTCAGGCCCCTTGATGAAATGCTCATGAGGTGAATATTTATCGCTGAGATACAAGAAGATCGCACCCAGCATCATACCACCGGATACCATAAAGGCAGCCTTCATTGCACCACCGGCATGTTCTATTGCAGGAACTATAAGGGAAAAGGATGTTGCAGCAAGCATTACCCCTGCACCAAACCCCATCATCACATCCTGTAGTCTCTGGGAGACATTCCTGAAAAACAGTACAGGCAGGGCACCAACTCCTGTAGCAGCTCCGGCAAGAAGGCTTGCAGTAAAACCAAGAAAGATCAGGGAATGCCTATCCATGCATTATTATACATCATCCATAAATGGTTTAAATCTAATTATCTGTGCATCTTATCCCCTCTTCAGGATCACCATCTCATGCCTCTTCAACGGAATCCTTACAAAGGCCCTCCCTCCTGATTCCTCCACGATAAAGAGATCTTCTTCCTTCAGCAGGTTTCTCAATCCACTTCCCGGCATGGAAAGGTTTTTATCCACGGTTATACAATCATTCCTTTGTACGTTATCAATATTCATTGCAATAACCACCTCATCCGTATCAAGTATCCTTGAAAATGCAAGTGTACAATGGCCATCAGATGGATATCTAAAGTGTTTACCATCACTTGAGATCTCACGAAAGTATTGCCTTCCGTATCTAAGTGCAGGCTCCTGAGACCTTATCTTTGCTATCCTGCTTATAGCCTTGTAGATACCATTGGCTTCATTAAAGAAATGCACCCCTGTGGTATCAAAGGCACCCCATTTACCCCCAAACATACACTCACGCACATAGCTATCATTGTCGCCACCTCCGTTAAACCCCTGCTCGGTTCCGTAATAGATGCATGGAATTCCCTGGCTTGTAAGGAGATAGCCCATCGCAAGCACCACCTGCTCGGTGTAGGGATTGTTATGCATGAATCTCCTGTAGGGTCTGCACATCTGGTCATGGTTGTCAACAAAGGTTACAAAATAACGGCCTGCTTCGCCATGGTCAGCATAGAGTGTCTTGAATCTCTCGTATCTGTCCCTCAGAAGGGCAGGACTTTTGAAACCCTTGATTACCTCTTCAAGGATAAAATAGAGTGGAAAATCAAGGCATGCATCAAGGGAGGGGAAACGCTCATTCGTACCTTCTATACGGCTATTGCGGCCTATGTACCGCTGGATGGTGAGATCATCACCAACCACCTCTCCAAAGATAAAGAAGTTGTCCTTCCCTATCCTCTTTGCGTACTCACGCACTGCATTACAGAAGATAGCAGTTGAGGAATCCTCCATATGTTTTACTGTATCCACCCTGAATCCATCAATATCTGCATAGGAGATCCAGTATTTGTAGATTTTTATCATGGTATCAAGCACGGAGGGCTTCCTTATATCAAGCTCCTTAAGGCTCAGGAAGTCTCCATTTATAGCCTCTTCAGGGTCAGACCAGTTCCTGATCTGACCCCTTCGTTTATAACAGTCAGGATTCTGTAGTTCCTCAGGCCATACCGCATCATCTGCCTGAAAACCCTCTGAAGGGTCAACCTCCCGCCAGAAACCAAATTCAAAAGGCCCTGGTGCATCCTTCCAGTAGTAGTAGGGATAGTCCCCTGGATAGGCCCAGTTATCACCTGTGTGGTTAATGACTATGTCCAGTATCACATACATGTCATGAGCGTGCGCCCTTCTCACAAGCTCCCTGAGGTCCTCCTTTGTCCCAAAACGCCTGTCAATATCAAGAAAGTCCTGTATGCCGTATCCATGGTAGGTATCAGATTTTTCCTGGCGGTTCTTGAACACAGGGCTCAGCCACAGGGCGGTACAGCCAAGGTTTTTTATATACTCAAGACGTCGCATGATGCCCTTTAGATTTCCACCCTGAAATATCCTTCCCTCGGAAGGGTCTCTACCCCTTGGAGCAATTAAGGGATCATAGGCAGGTATCCCTTCCTGATTATTATCAAAACGGTCAACAAGGAGAAAATATATGAACTGGTCTCTCCAGTCCCGTGGCGATGGAAAGACCCTCCCTGCTGGCCTAAAATCCAGTTCTTTAACTGATAGAATTCTATTGCTCATCCCATTACTCCCAGCCTATCTGACAAACCAATGGAGAAAGGCCAACCCGAAGTAACATTTTATCACCTGCATGCCTGGGGCATGGAAAGCCTCTGTGCCCACCAGTTCCTGATCCTTTCTGCATCAGCCCCTCCTGTGGTTTTAACCTCCTTTGTGAACCTTTCCCACACAGGCACTGCTACGGCACACCACCTCTTAAGCTCTGCCCCCGGGACAAACCCCTCCGGTCTCAGAGCCCTGTATTCAGGTTCACCTCTCAGGTCCTTCCAGTTCTTGAGAACAGCAAGTTCAGATAACCTTAGATATAAAACAAGGTCATGCTCAGCAGGCGTAATTGCTATTGCCTCCTTTATACTGTTGATTGATGCCTTCAGGAGATTGAGTATCCTTTCGTATCCATAATCCTTTTTGATCATATGCATGTATGCCTGGTCGTTCATGATGAGCCCC
>DROX01000012.1 GCA_011321725.1 Nitrospirota bacterium
GAGCAGTTGATGGGTGGATGGGTAGATGAGTAAATGGGTTGATGGGATAACAGTGAGCAGTGAGCAGTAAGAAGAGGCCCTCCGAAAAATCGCAGATTTTTCGGAGTAGAGAGGTGGTTCATCATGGCATTGATGCACCCCCACCTTCATCCTCCCCCTTCAAGGGGGAGGTATGGAGGGGGTGGTCTTTTAAGACTTAAGTGTATAGATAAGGGTCTTGATGTAAGATACCTGAGGTATTGCTACATGGCATTCTTCACCACCTCTGGGCCTATAGGGTTTGTTTCTTTACTTGATTTAGTGTATAAGGATAAAAAAGAGATTACTTTATTGTTTAATCCTGTGGTTGGCTTATTTTTATGAGGTGCCCTGCCTTGACAGGGATTTCTTTTGGAGAGATCTGAGTTGAAATATATCCATGGATTGCTTTATTATCTTATATGCAGGGATTGATAGAGAAACTGATCCAGAGAAACAATACCAAGATATTCATGTTTGTCCTTGACGGTGTGGGAGGTCTGCCTGTAAAGGGAAAGACAGAGCTTGAGGCTGCCCATACCCCGAACCTTGATGAGCTTGCCAGGAGATCTGCAACAGGGCTTCATATCCCTGTGGAGTACGGGATAACACCAGGAAGTGGACCAGGCCATCTTGGTATCTTTGGTTATAACCCACAGGACTGGGAGATCGGCAGGGGCGTGCTTGAGGCACTGGGGCTTGGTATTGAACTGACTGACAGGGATGTGGCAATAAGATGCAACTATGCCACCATACAGGAGGGTCTTGTAAAGGACAGAAGGGCAGGGCGGATCCCCACGGAGAAGAACAGGGCCCTTACAGCAAGGCTCCAGGAGGAGATAAGACAGATAGACGAGGCAGAGATAATCTTCTCACCCGGGATGGAACACCGATTCGCTGTAGTGCTGAGGTTTCCCGAGCCCCTTGAACCTGATTCTGACATGGTAAATGATACAGACCCTCAGAAGGTAGGCAAGCCGCCGCTTAAGCCCGAGCCTGCCAACCATCAGTCTGAAAGGGTGGCACGTATCGCGGAGAAACTCATAAAAAAGGCAGCAGAGATACTCAGGGATGAGGAGCCTGCAAATTACATACTTCTGAGGGGCATATCACAGGTGCCGCGCATACCCACCATTGAGCAGCGGTTCGGACTCAGGGCGCTTGCTATAGCAGTCTATCCCATGTACAGGGGGCTGGCCAGGCTGATAGGTATGGACACACCACCTGTCAATGGTGACATAAAGGAGGAGGTGGCATTTTTAAGGGAAAACCTCCAGGAGTATGACTTCTTCTTTGTTCATATTAAGAAGGTTGACTCCTATGGCGAGGATGGTAACTTTGAAGCAAAGTCCAGGAAGATAGAGGAGTTTGATGCGGTACTCCCTGAGATACTCTCCCTGAAACCCGATGTGCTAATTGTCACGGGTGACCATTCCACACCAGCGCTAATGAAGGAGCATAGCTGGCATCCTGTGCCTGTCCTTATACATGCACCGTATGTGCTTGGCGGTCTGAGCAATGGTTTTTCCGAAAGGGAGTGCCTTAAGGGTGAGCTTGGTATCTTTCATGCCTACCATATCCTGCCCATCGCCCTTGCCAATACAGGCAGGCTGAAGAAGTTCGGGGCCTGAGCAGTCCATTTAACAATTATGAGCAACAAGAGATTGAAGATGGAAAAAGAGGTCCTTGTGGATACCCACTGTCACCTTGATATGCCAGAGTTTGATGATGACAGGGATGAGGTCATCAAAAGGGCGCTGGATGCAGGTGTTGAAAGTATCATATGTATTGGAACGGATGAGGAGAGTTCCAGGGCCGCAATTGAGCTTTCAAGGAAGTACAAAGAGATTGTGTATGCCACTGTTGGGATTCACCCCCATGATGCTAGGCTCTATTCAGATGAACACAGTGAAAGATTGAAGGCACTTGCCAGGCAGGAGGGTGTGGTCGGTATTGGAGAGATTGGCCTGGATTACCACTACGACAACTCTCCAAGGGATGCCCAGAGGAATGCCTTTGTCAGACAGCTTGAGGTTGCTGTGGAACTACAGCTTCCTGTTGTCATACACAGCAGGGAGGCCAGGAAGGATACGATGAGGATTCTCCGGGAGAGCGGTGCAACACGGGGTGTAATGCACTGCTTCTCAGGTGACCGGCATATGGCAGAGGAGGCAATGGCCCTGGGGTTTTATATCTCCATTGCAGGTCCGGTAACCTTCAAGAATGCCAGAAGGCTTGCAGAGATCGCCACCTCTGTGCCTGATGAATATCTGCTCGTGGAAACGGATGCTCCCTACCTTACGCCTGTTCCCCACAGGGGCAAGAGGAACGAGCCAGCCTATCTTGTCCATACTGTTGAGAGGATCGCTGAGTTAAGAGGTGTCCGTCCATCGGATATTGCAAGGATCACCACAGTGAATGCAAGGAGACTCTTCAGGATCGGAAGGCTTCCCCACAGTGGCACCATCGCGTACAAGATCAGGGATTCCCTCTATCTCAACATAACAAACCGGTGTTCAAACTCCTGTACATTCTGCATAAGATTCCACAGTGATTATGTAAAGGGCCACAACCTGAGGCTTGAACACGAGCCTGCACTGGAGGAGTTAAAGGCTGCAATAGGGGATCCAAAGAATTACAGGGAGATCGTCTTCTGCGGGTATGGTGAACCCCTGATAAGGCTTGATCTTGTCAGGGAACTCTCTTCGTGGATCAAGTCAAAAGGTGGAAGGGTCAGGATCAACACAAATGGCCATGGCAACCTGATACACCAGAGAAACATCCTTCCCGAACTGAAAGGGCTTGTGGATGCCTTCTCCATAAGCCTTGATGCACAGGATGAGGAGACATACAACAGGCTCTGCAAGCCCCTGTACAGGAACGCATTCAGGGCTGTGCTTGACTTTATCAGGAAGGCAAAGTCCATAACCGATGATGTAACCGTTACAGTCGTTGCTGTTCCAGAGGTTGATATTGAGAGGTGCAGAGAGCTGGCAGAGGAGCTTGGTGTCAGGTTCAGGGTCAGGGAGTATAATGTGGTGGGATGAGGAATTTTTTTGTAGCATTTCTATCTGAAAGATGATATAATTAAAAAAGAGATGCCACTGAAAATCCTTCCATACAGGAGCCACCTGAGATGAGCATCACCATTGTAGGTGGTGGAATCTCAGGCCTTTCATTAGCATATTATCTCCTTGAAAAAGAACCAAAATTAGACATCCTGATCCTTGAGGCGGAAAAACGTCCTGGCGGGAAGATATGGACCGACAGAGTAGATGGTTATCTCTGCGAAAGTGGTGTTAACGGTTTCCTTGACAACAAACCCAGAACCCTTGAGTTCATAAAGGCACTGTCCCTTGAACCCCTCAGGAGTTACGATGCCTCGCAGAAGCGCTATATATACAAAAAGGGCAAACTCTACAGGCTTCCCGAGTCCCCGGCGGAATTCCTCTCCTCAGGGCTTATAAGCCCATGCGGTAAGGGAAGGCTCCTCTTTGAGATTCTTACCCCCAGAGGCTCGGATGAGGATGAGACCCTGGCCAGCTTTGCAAGGAGGCGGCTCGGGAAAGAGGCATATGAGATGTTTATTGATCCAATGGCCTCAGGTGTTTATGCCGGTGACCCCGAGAGGCTGAGTATCAGGAGCTGTTTCCCGCGAATCTATCAGCTTGAGAGGGATTATGGAAGTCTATTCAAGGCACTGTACAGGCTTCAGAGAGAGGCAAAGAAGACAGGAAGAAAGGTGGGCCCCTCACCGGGCGGCAGGCTGACATCCTTTTACGAAGGGATGGGGACAGTTATAAAAAAACTTAAGGAATATCTTAGCAATAAGATAAAAACATCAAGTAAAGTGTTAGGGATAGAAAGACGCAATGAGAGGTATCATCTTCATACATCATCACAGGAGGAGGTGATAACGGAAAGGGTTGTCTTTGCCTGTCCAGCCCATGAGGCTGAGGAGATATTTAAGGATTTTGACAGGCGGTTTGCCCATGAGCTTTCCCAGATACCCTATCCACCTGTTACGGTTGTATGTCTCGGTTACAGGATTGAGGATATCTCCCACAGTCTTGATGGTTTTGGGTTTCTTGTACCCGGTGTTGAGAAGAGGAGGATACTGGGCACACTCTGGGATTCAAGTATTTTCCCTAACAGGGCACCAGAGGGTAGTGTACTGCTCAGGACAATGGTGGGAGGTGCAAGGAATCCTGACCTGGCCCTCATGGATGATAAAGATCTCCTTCAGACGGTGAGGGAGGAGCTTGATCATATAATGGGGCTTGATGCGGAACCGGAACTTGTAAGACTCTACAGGCATGAAAGGGCCATACCACAGTACAATCTGGGACACCACAGGATTGTTGATGAGCTTGACCGGCTCTGTAATTCCACTGATGGTATCTACCTGACTGGCAATGCATATCGGGGAATAGGATTCAATGACTGTATTGAGAACTCCTTCAGCCTGAGTCAGAGGATATCAGAAGAGCTGGGAATTAATTGAGTCTTTTAATTTAAAATCCAATCTAACCATCCGCAGGGATGGGAAAGGAGGCAAGATGAGAGAACAGGAGATCATGGATGTTTTGAGAGCAGAAAACGAGGAGTTCAGGAAGCTTGAGCAGGAGCACAGGGCACTTGATATGAAGCTGCAGCAATATGAGGGCAAACCATACCTTACCGCAGAGGATGAGATCCAGATCAAGAGCATCAAGAAACAGAAGCTTGCAAGAAAGGACAGGATGGCGGAACTGATCAGACAGTACAAAAGGATGGCCCTGGCAAACAACTGAGCATTCAGATAGAACAGAAGTGATTCAACAAATAGCCCCTCTGAGGAGGGGCTATTTGTTGCGTAGCTTCTTTTTTAATAAACCATATAACTGGAAATATCTGTTCTTGTGATCCTCATCAGTCCTGTTAGAGAATCTGATGGCTTCATAGAGCAGTAAAAACTCCTTTAAGTATGGATAAACCTCCCGGTCTTTTTCAATGATTGCAAGGATATCCTTTGCTGTGAGGGATGCATTTACTGGGTAGTCCCTTTTGAGCCTTCTTCTTATCCTCAGATAGTATCTGCTTTCAGTTGACAGGGCTGTCTGTTTCAGAAGAACAAAACCTGCAATCCCCGTTATCAATAGCAATATCATGAGATATAAAGGCCATCTCTTAATCTCAAGCTCGGGCATCCTCCAGAAGTCCCTTCTGACAGGCCTTTCAAATACCCTGAAGAGTCTCTTCTGGTCACTGCTGCTGTAGCCCACCACATACCTCTCCCACTTCATTTTCAGAAGGTCAAGGTAGAGAAAGAGCGGGGAGTTTTCTCCTGTCTCAACTGCTGGTGTGGGGTCAAACCTGACCCAGGTACCATCAATAAATGCCTCCACCCAGGTGTGGGCATCCTTCTGCCTGACTATATAGTATCTGCCATACCTGTTGTATTCACCTCCCATATAGCCTGATACAACCCTGGCAGGTATCCCCGCTGACCTTAGCATCAGGACCATGGAGGTTGCGTAGTGCTCACAGTAACCCTTTTTCTCTTCAAGCAGAAAATATCTCACAGGATTTATATTGGGTGGTGTGGAGGGGGCCAGTGAATAGGTGTAGTTGTTCCTGAGAAATGATTCTATGGCCCTTGCCATCTCCATCCCATCATTAAGACCAGCTATGATTTTCCCTGTGAATCCAGTAATCCACTGCATATCCTCTGGCAGCTGAAGATAAACCGGCGAGGCACGGCTGCCTTTAAATGGCCTGTTTGTACTCTGAAGTGTATAACGTACCCTCTTGCCTTTTTTCCTCGGAATGTATAGATCTCCTGAGTCTGTAATACCAAGGCTCTTACTGTCAATCACCAACGTGAAGGCCCCTCTCAGGCCGAAGATCAGGTCTGTCTCAAGGGGTTCAAGGATTACCTCCTGTCTGAAACCCTCTTGAATCTCCCCCTCCGAGAGCTTGAATACCCCCTTGAGGCCTTTATATTCTCTGAACCCCTGCCGGAGGCTTCTCCATGTGTTACCACTGTAGATATCATAGGTCATACCCCTCCAGTAGGGCTTAAAGCCCCTTTCAGGCCTGACGGATATCCTCATAACCACGGTGGGGTCAAGTTTTATACTGCCCAGGCTCCCGAGGCTTACCTTCTCGGAAAAGCCCGATTTGATCCCCTTTGAGAGCGGTCTTCCAAAGAGGCTCCCCCTGAATCTTGGGAGCACAAGGAAAAAGACCGTGGTCAGAAGGATCAGCAGCAAGGTCATTGTCACCATGGGACGAAGAAATCCTTTAATCCCTTCAGCCCCCTCCTTTATTATGTGGGAGTAGAACATAGCAAGCACCATCCCTGCCATGAATACAAGGAATATTACACCAAAGATCATGGACCTTGTTATCTCGGAGGCAAGGAGCAGCTGGATAAGTGCCATAAAGAAGACCTGCAGGGGATCCCAGGGGTCTTTCATATCAAAGGCCTTGATGGCGTGAAAGAACATGGTAAGGTGACCAACAGCAGAGATTACATCCCTGGATATCTTTATATCAATAAAGAACAGGATGAGCGCAAGGGTGGAAAGTCCGCCTGTGATAAACCTGTGGGCCTGGGGGTATCCCTTTGCAGCCCTGTAATAACCGACCAGCACAAAGGGAGTTGTGAGCAGAAAGAAAGGAAGCATCCCCTCTGTCAGTAGCAGGCTGCTACTGCCAACAAGGGCGATCAGGCAGGTAAGTATCTTATAACTCGCTGGCATGGTAAAGCCTTGATGCAACCACTGAATAATTGGCCAGAGAGGAGCCGGGACCGGAGAGTATGAAGACCACATCACCCTCAAGTGATTCCGCAAGGGGACTTCTTATCTCCTCTGACTCCTTCAGCAGGGCAAGGTGGTCAAGTATCTTGTACAGATGCTCTCTTCCAGTTCCAGGTGGAACAGCCTTCTGGCAGGTAACAAACCTGAGGGTAATCCCCCTCCTTATAAGTTCAGCTGACAGGGAGGCGGCAAAGGAGATGGCCCTTTCAAAGGTCTCCCTGTCAGGGTATCTAAGGCTGTCAAGTACAATGGTCATCCTTCTGCTCATACCCTCGTGATACTCTTTTACCATGAAGGTACCCGTCCTTGCTGTTGCCTTCCAGTGTATGCTCCTGAGGGGATCTCCGTAACGGTAGTCCCTGAGTCCATGGAACTCCTCTTCTTCTGGTGCCTTCATTATGCCCTCTCCTGACCTCGTCTCCGTGACCAGTCTTTCCACCTCATCTGTTACATCCATAACCTCGGGATATACGAGGAAGGTTGTACCACCTTCCTTCTGTTGCATTGTCTTTGAGACAACAAAGAATATGAAGGGGAATGATGTCTGTACAGAAAGGTTGGATACACTGTATCTGCCCCTCCTGGGAAAGAGAAGATACTTGTTATATCTGAGATCACCGCCTGGCAGGACCTTCTGGATATAAATGCCTTCATCGTCAACCCTGGGGAGCCTTATCCTCAGTGAATAGGATGAGAGGTGCACCTTTGAATTTCTGATGGTAAACCCCACAGGGGCTTTCAGGTTTGCATAAAGAGGCTCCTCAATCGCAAGCTCCACATCAATACCTCTAAGGGTCAGGAAGGCGGCTGATAGGGATAGCACCGTAGCGGATAGCATCAGCCCCAGTATGAGATACATGAGGTTGTTGGCTGTATTGAAGGCTGCAAAGGCAACCACCAGAAGGGCAAGGAGAAAACGTTTTCCTTCTCTTGTGAGTGATACCTTCATACCGGAACAGGGATGGAATCAAGTATCTCTTTCACTATCTCCACAGCGTCTCTAATGTAGGTTCTGCTCTTGAGGATTATCCTGTGTCCTATAACGAGGGGAGCAACGGACTTTATATCATCAGGGACTAAATAGTCACGTCCGTCAACAATGGCATGCCCCCTTGCAGCCCTCAGGAGGAACTGTGCCCCCCTTGTGCTTACACCAAGACGTATATCCCTGTGTCTTCGCGTGGTGTCAACAATTCTCAGGAGATAGTCATAGAGTGAGTCATCCACATGTACGGAGTTGACCCTTGCCTGAGTCTTTATAATTTCATCCCTTGTTACCACAGGCCTTATTGATTCAATTAAGTCAAGCCCCTTCATCTCCTTGAGGATCTGCTTCTCGTCGTCATATTCAGGGTAACCGATTCTCAGATGCATCATGAATCTGTCAAGCTGGCTTTCGGGTAGGGGAAATGTGCCATGGTATTCAAGTGGGTTCTGTGTAGCGATCACCATGAAGGGGCAGGGCAGGGGTAGGGTGTTTCTCTCTATGGAGACCTTTTTCTCGTTCATGGCCTCAAGTAGTGCTGACTGTGTCTTGGGGTTTGTCCTGTTGATCTCATCGGCAAGCACTATATTGGCAAATATGGGGCCCCGGCGGAACTCAAACTCCCTCTTCTCGGGGTTGTATATATTTACACCTATGATGTCCGATGGAAGAAGGTCGCTTGTGAACTGGATCCTCTGGAAGGTACAGTCCGTTGCCCTTGCAAGACCAAGGGCAAGGGTTGTCTTACCCACACCAGGGACATCCTCAATGAGGAGATGCCCCTCTGAGACGAGGCAGACTATGGCCATCCTGACCACCTCGTCCTTGCCCTTTATAATACCCGTAAGGGTCTTTTTCAGATCCTCAACCCAGTTGGACATTCAGATTCACAGGATTCATTTTAATACAAGCTTTATATCAATATTATTCCTTACGACCTCAAGGGCCCGTTCTATCTTCTCCTTCTCCCTGACCCTGAATCTGCCCAGTACCTTTTCTATCTTGTCTACCACTGTAAATGTATCCTCCCTGACAGAGATAATGGGGACACCCTGGAGCCTTGCCTTGCCTATGATCACGTCATTTGGAAGGAGTCCGCCGGTGAGGATTATGCAACGTGTGGATGTCTCAAGGGCTGCAAGCTGAATATCCGAACGGTGGGCACCTGTGATAACAGCCTTGTTAGGGGTGGCCCTGAAGTAGCGGAGTGCATTGTTTACATCCATTGCACCCACTGAGAAGTTCTCCACAAGCCTGTCAAGGGCATCCTCGGCACAGAGCACCTTTCCACCAAGGAGGTCCACAAGGGCCCTCACGGGAACAGAGCCGAGTATCTTGTCATAAGGGACAATGCCAGCCACCCTGATATCCCTTTTCTTCAGATAGGGAAGGACCTTTTTACGGATGAACCCCCTTGCCTCATCACGCACCTGGTTGAATACCACGCAGTGGAGCCTTCCTTCAAGGATATCCTTGGCTGCACAGATATCATCTATGGTATCTTCATTGTTCCATTTCTCCACCATTACCGCCCTTGCATCCATCTCTTTGATGATCCTCACCCCGTTTATACCATAGAGGGAACCCTCAAATATATCCCTTGTACCTGCAATCAGAAGGATGTCATAGCCGCTGATTGCGCCTACAGCCTTCAGTATCCTTCTGTCCACTGACCTTACCTTGCCCGCTAATGTCCTGTTGAGCATATCAAGGCTCTCTACGAAGGGGGATATCCTTTCCAGCGGCTCATCAAGTCCAAGGGCCTCCATGAAGAAGAGGGCCTCACTATCATAGACCTTTCTGTTGACCTGTACAGGGTCATTACCAATGGGTTTGGTATAGCCAATACTGAATCCCATCTCCCTGAGTGCCAGCCCAAGCCCAAGGGTAAAGACCGATTTCCCCGAGTAAGGGCTCATGGATCCTATATATATCTTTTTCATGCTAACCTCCCTCTATGATTATCCTTGCATCAAGTGCTACTATGGAGTCCTCTCTCACCACAAGGGGATTAATATCCAGCTCCCTGATAACGGGAAAGTTCATAACAAGCCAGTTGAGCCTGAGCATGCAGTCCACAATACCCTCTATGTCAACGGGCCTTTCACCCCTTGTGCCCTTCAGAAGGCTGTATGTGCGGATCTCCTGTATCATCTCCCTTATGTCAATCTCATCCACTGGTACCACCCTGAAGGAGACATCCTTGAGCACCTCCACATAGATACCTCCAAGCCCGAACATGAGCATATGTCCGAAGGTCCTGTCATGGGTTATGCCTGTTATAACCTCCTTGCCGTCCTGTATCATCTCGTATATGTTTACACCCCTGATATAGGCCTGGGGGACCCTTCTCCTTACACTTGATGTTATCTCAATAAAGGCCTCCCTCACCTCATGGTCTGAGGCAAGGCCTATCTTCACGCCACCCACATCGGTCTTGTGTAGTATGTCAGGGGAGTTGATCTTCATGACCACGGGGTAGCCGATCCTCCTGGCAACAGCCACTGCCTCGTCACTGTCAGAGGCAGAGCCATGAGCCGGAAAGGGTATGCCGGCCTTTGAAAGACAGAGCCTTGCCTCCTCATCGGTTAGTGAACGCCTCTGTCCATCCAGTGCAGCAGATAGGACACCATCAATGGCAGTCCTGTCAATATCAAATGAAACAATCCTTCTCCTGGGTCTCTTCTTCCACCTTGAGAACTGGCATAGCCTCTTGTAGGCACTTATGGCATCCTCGGGATAGGAATAGTTTGGTATGCCCGCGTCTTTCAGTATCTCAAGACCTTCCCTGATACTCTCTGCACCCATGAAGGTGGTTATAACAGGTTTTCTGGTCTTCCTTGCTTCCTCCGCAACCACCTCTGCTGTTGCCCTTACATTGGTCATTGCCTGGGGTGTGAGTATGACCATGATGCCGTCTATATCCCTACTCCTTACAGCCTCCCCAAGGGCCACCCGATAACGGTCTTCCCTTGCATCACCGATGAGATCAATGGGGTTATAAAGGGAGGCATTTGGAGGAAGGGCCTTCCTTAGCCTTTCAGTGGCAGCCCTGTTAAGATAGGGAAGCTTAAGGGATGCCCTTTCAGCCTGGTCTGCTGCAATGATGCCAGGCCCACCTGCATTTGTTATGATCAAAAGCCTGTCACCCCGTGGAATCCTTTTTCCTGTAAAGACCCGTGCGATCTCAAACAGCTCCTTTACCCCTGCAGCCCTTATGACGCCCGTCTGCCTGAAGGCAGCATCAAAGGCCGTGTCCGAGCCTGCAAGGGCACCTGTGTGCGATGATGCAGCCCTTGCACCTGCCTGGGTTCCACCTGACTTGATAAGTATAATGGGTTTCCTCTTTGTTGCCTTCTGGGCAACCCTGATGAAACGCTCACCTTCCACGATATCCTCAATGTAACCAAGAATTATATCTGTATCCTCATCTTTGAGAAAGTATTCAATAAAGTCTGTCTCATTGAGGTCCACCTTGTTACCAAGGCTTATGAATTTTGAGAACCCTATTTTATTTCCAATTGCCCAGTCAAGGATTGCCACGCCAAGGGCACCTGACTGGGAGAAAAAGGATATCCCCCCTCTTGGAAGCATCCCCTTCGCAAAGGTTGCATTCAAGGATAGGGCTGTGTTTATTATTCCCAGGCAGTTAGGGCCGAGGAGCCTCAAGCCACTGCCCTTTACAATCTCTTTCAACTCCTCCTCAAGTAATGCACCCTCATGTCCTGCCTCTTTAAAGCCTGCGGAGATCACAATCGCTGCCCTGACACCCTTTCTTATGCACTCCCTTACAGTGTCGGGTACAAATCTGGCAGGGATTGCGATCACGGTCAGGTCAACCTCCTCCTTGATGGAGCCAACGGAGGGGTAAGTCCTCAGCCCCTCAATCTCCGTTGCAGAGGGGTTCACAGGAAAGACCCTTCCCCTGTAACCGTGAATGAGTATGTTCCTCAGGACACTGTGTCCGACCTTCTCCGGGTTCCTTGATGCCCCCACAACAGCGATTGATCCTGGATTGAAGAGTGCCTTCAGCATACCTTTAGGATATAACATTTCGTGAAAAAAATGAAGCTCCAATTCTTCAAAGGGGCGCTAAGCCCCTCAAATCCTGCGAAAATGCCATCCTCTGCTCTCCGCTTACTGTTACCTCCTGACTCCTGACTGTATTTATTGCACCTGCCCTGTTTTACCTGCCCGGGATTTTTGGGGCACCACTGATAAACAAAATAAACAAAAATCAGGGTCAATAGGTTAAAATATTATCAAAGGAAGGGGGTTTACAAGGAGGAGAGTATGGGATATTATGTGATACTCAGCACTTTGACAGACGAGGGTCGCAAGACCCTGAAGGAGAAGCCTCAGAGGATTATGGAGGTCAACAGGGAGCTTGAGTCAATGGGTGTGAAGGTGAAGGCACAGTTTGCAGTACTCGGGCCTTATGATTTTGTAAACATCGTTGAGGCACCGGACAATGAGACAGTGGTAAAGATGTCTGTGGAGATCGGCTCAAGGGGGACCGTACAGTTGCTCTCAATGCCTGCCATTGAAGTAGAAGAACTGATTAATAAGCTTAAGTAATTCAATGTACATCCCCCTTCCTTTGCTGTATGGAGCCTTTAAGCATGTCTCTACGGTTTATAATCATACTGCGGGAGGAGTTGTATGGCTGATATCAAGGCGGACTATGTGATAGACACGAAGGGGCTCAACTGCCCCATGCCTGTGTTGAAGACAAAAAAGGCAATTGATTCGCTGAAAGTAGGAGAGGTACTGGAGGTTATGACCACAGATCCGGGTGCAAGGGTGGACATCCCTGCGCTGGTAAAGAGGCTTGGCCAGGAGCTCATCGGTTCAAAGGAGGAGAAGGGTGTAACCTCCTTCTTCATAAGGAAGACAAGATCAGATTAGAATGGCCTTTTCCTGTTTTATTTCTGGAAGGTTGTATTGAAAATATAAAGTATGTTAAATTTTAGAATGTTAAGGTTTTGTTTTACAATAATAATTTTGTTCTTCCTTGCTGCTGCGGCTGATGCCACAACGATATACCGTTACGTTGATGAAAACGGTGTTGTCCATTTCACCGATGTTGTACCGGACCGATACAAGGCCAGGATTATAACAGGCCCTAAAAAGACAACCCCTTCAGGGAGCAACTACTACAGCCTTTCCTACCTGAAGAGGCTTGCTGAAGAGGCTGCTCACAGGTACTCACTTGATCCGGAACTTGTAAAAAGGGTTATCCAGAAGGAGTCACGCTGGAATCCCTACGCTGTATCAAAGAGCGGTGCAATGGGCCTGATGCAGCTGATGCCGAAGACTGCAAGGATACTGGGTGTAAGGAACCCCTTTGATCCCGAGGAAAATATCAATGCAGGTGTGAGATATCTGAAGAACCTGATAGATTATTTTGGAGACGTAAAAAAGGCACTTGCAGCCTACAATGCAGGGCCAACCAGCGTGAGGCGTTTTGGAGGTATACCCCCCTTTGAAGAGACAAGGGGTTATGTCAGGGAGATAATGTACAACTATAAAGGCAAGGGAACAAAGAGACATAGAGAAAGAATATACAAAATAGTCCTCAGTGACGGAACCATAATGTTTACCAACTCGCCTGTCTATCTGAAAGGGAAATCTTCATTTTAATCAGGAAGGAGTGTTCAGGGAATGAAGGAAAATATCGTAGAGGAGATTTTCAGGCTCAAAGACCAGCGGAGAGCGATAATACTGTCCCACAATTACCAGAGGGAGGAGGTGCAGGATATAGCCGATTTCGTCGGCGATTCTCTTGAACTTTCACGCCAGGCAGCAGGGGTGGATTGTGATGTTATAGTCTTCTGCGGGGTAAACTTCATGGCAGAGAGTGCATCCATCCTCTCACCGGACAAGACAGTGCTTCTACCCTCCCTTGATGCAAACTGTCCCATGGCTGATATGGTAAGGGTCTCGGGTACAAGAAAGGTATGGAGGACATTTCCCGGATATGAGGTGCAGCCAGCATTTGTCTTTCCCCATGATTTCACACTCCTGGACATGAAGAGAAAATACCCGGGCATCCCTGTGGTGTGCTATGTGAATACCACTGCTGATGTAAAGGCAGAAAGTGATATATGCTGCACCTCTGCCAATGTGGTAAAGGTGGTGGAGTCACTGCCTGAGGAAAGGGTGATATGCATCCCCGACAGGAACCTCTCGGCATGGGCACAGAAGAAAACGGGCAAGGAGATCATTACCTGGGATGGCTTCTGCCATGTACATGACAGGGTAACGGCCGAGGATGTTGAACGTGCAAGAAGGGAACACCCCGGGGCAGTAGTCATGGCACACCCTGAGTGCAGGCTTGAGGTACTTGAGCTGGCAGACCATGTGACAAGCACCTCGGGGATGCTCAGGTATGCAGGCCAGTCTGATGCAAAGGAGTTTATTGTTGGCACAGAGGTTGGTCTTCTGTACAGGCTCAGAAAGGAGAACCCTGAGAAGGTCTTTCATCCGCTGAGAAAGGATATGATATGTCCCAACATGAAAAAGACCACCCTTGAGAAGGTGCTCTGGGCATTGAAGGAGATGAAGAACGAGATAAAGGTGCCTGAACAGACAAGGATAAGGGCTGTGAATGCCCTTGACAGGATGCTGAAGATAAAATAACCTAAATGAAGAGATTTTATATCCACACCCTTGGCTGTCCGAAGAACCAGGTGGACTCCTCGTCACTCTGTTCAGCCATGACAGATGGTGGTCTCCTGGAGACAGATGCCCCGGAGGATGCTGATTTTATCCTGGTAAATACCTGCGGATTCATTGAGGAGGCAAAGGAGGAGTCCATTGAGCATATCCTTGAAATCATTGAAAGGAAGTCCCCTGGACAGAAAGCCATTGTCTTTGGCTGCCTTGCCCAGCGCTACAGAGAGGAGCTGAGAAGGGAGCTGCCCGAGGTGGATGCCATCTTCGGGGTGGAGAGCTTCCATGAGATACTGGAATTCATAAAACTGTGGGGAAACAACAGTGTGGCTGACAGAACCCTCTCACACAGGGAAAGATCCTCATCTTATGCCTATCTGAAGATAGCTGAGGGGTGTAACAGAAGATGTACATTCTGTGTAATACCTTCCATCAGAGGGGCTCTGAGGAGTTATCCACCCGAGAGGGTACTTGAAGAGGCAAGGAGACTTGTTGAGGAGGGTGTAAAAGAGATCATCCTTGTTGCCCAGGACATAACATCCTACGGTCTGGACAGGGGAGGCTTCAAACTGCACCAGCTCGTAAGGGAGATGGCCTCCATTGAGGGGGAGTTCTGGATCAGGCTCCTCTATCTCTATCCATCCATGATAGATGATGAGTTGATGGAGGTCATAAGGGAGGAGGATAAGGTCTGCCCTTATCTGGATATCCCTGTGCAGCACTCAGAGGAGAGGATATTAAGATTAATGGGAAGGGGCGGCTCTTCGGAGACCTTCAAGGAGCTCTTCCAGAGGCTCAGGGAGGGGATCCCAGGGGTTGTTTTAAGGACCACCGTGATTGTGGGATTCCCCTCGGAGACCGATGAGGAGTTTGAGAGGCTCCTTGATTTCGTGAAAGAGGTGGGCTTTGACAGGCTCGGTGTTTTCAGATACTCCCGTGAGGAGGGAACAGAGGCCTACAGGATGAAAGGACATATCCCTGAGGAGGTTAAATGGGAGAGGTATCATGAGGTCATGAAGACACAGGCAGAGATATCATACAAAAAGAATCTTACCCTCATAAACAGGAAATTTCAGGTACTTACTGATGGTATAGACGGTGATATGGTCATTGCAAGGTACTATGGCCAGGCACCAGAGATTGACGGAATTGTTATAATAGATGGTTTGGGAGAAGGGATAAGACCGGGCAGGTTTGTGGATGTGAGGATTACTGATGCTGATGAGTATGATCTGAGGGCAGAGGTGGTATGAAAAAAAAGGGTTATACAGTACAGATAGTGCTCTTCCTCCTTACCGTGATCTCCACCCTTGTAGCAGGCACGCTCCAGAAGGGTATCAATATCATCTCAGAACCACAGAGGATTGTTGAGGGGGTACCCTTTTCCCTCTCGTTGATGGCCATACTGCTCACCCATGAACTGAGTCATTACTTTGCGTCAAAGCTGAACCATACAGAGGCAACGCTGCCCTATTTTATTCCTGCACCATCCATATTCGGTACCTTCGGTGCCTTCATCAAGATGAAGTCACCCATTACCACAAGGAAGGCACTGATAGAGATCGGTGCATCAGGGCCTATTGGGGGATTCCTGGTTGCACTTGTTGTTACCATATACGGGCTGAGCCTCTCAAGGGTGGTGGACCTCTCCTCTGAACAGGTTGGGCTTGTGCTTGGAGATTCCATCATATTCAGTATCCTATCCAGAATCATTGTTGGTGTGCCACCTGAGGGAAAGGATGTCCTGCTCCATCCTGTTGCCTTTGCCGGATGGATCGGTTTCTTTGTGACAGCAATGAATCTCCTTCCCATTGGCCAGCTTGATGGCGGGCATATCTCCTTTGCACTCTTCGGGCACAGGCGGCACAGGAGGATATCCTTCTTCCTCGCCACAACCCTTGCCCTGGTGGGCATCTCAAGGCTCTACCTCTACAGCGATATCTTCTCCTCCGGGATATTTAACACCCTCAGGAACTACCTCTGGGAGGGATGGGCTGTCTGGGCATTCCTTCTCTTTATGCTCGGGATTGAGCATCCTCCCGTCATGTTCTGGGAGGAACCGTTGCCCAGAAGCAGGATGATCATGGGATATATTGCACTGGCAATCTTTATCCTGACCTTCGTGCCTGTACCTATAAAGGTGGTCCAATGAGTGAGGGGCAGAAAAGGGTACTTATCGTAAGCGGTGAGGCCTCAGGCGAACTCTATGGGGCACTGCTGGCAGAGAGGCTCTTTGACAGATACAGTGACATCCTCATCTATGGTGTAGGTGGCGAGAGGATGCGGAAGGCAGGTGTAAAACTGATTGGCGAGATAACAGGCGCCTTCGGTATCACAGAGACCTTCTCTTCGCTGAGCAGACTGCAGAAAAACTATGATAGTATAATCAGATGTCTTGATACGGAGCATCCAGAGGTGGTGGTGCTGATAGACTTCCCTGACTTCAACCTGAAGGTGGCAAGGGCTGCAAAGGAAAGGGGCCTAAAGGTGCTCTACTACGTGGGTCCCCAGGTATGGGCATGGCGAAAGAAGAGGATCCGTACAATTGTCTCATTAACAGATGCCATAGCTGTGATACTGCCCTTTGAGGAGGAGATTTACAGAAAAAATGGCGCCAGGTGTGAGTTTGTGGGCCATCCCATAATGGAGGAGATACTGGCTGTTAAAGGCAGCAGGGGGTTCATACGGCAATCACTGGGGTTGAGGCCTGATGGCGAGGTCCTGGCGCTTCTGCCCGGAAGCAGGGACAGTGAATTGAAGAGGTTACTGCCACTTTATCTTGAGGTGGTTGGAGAGCTTTCCCGGAGATACGGGAGCCTTCAATATATCCTTCCCCTTGCAGTGGGAATAGACAGGAAGGCCCATCGGGCTCTGCTGGGAAGACTTCAGGACAGAGGTGTGAGACTCGTGGATGGCCGCTCAACAGAGGCACTGATGGCAGCAGATTACGCATTGATAGCCTCTGGTACAGCAACACTTCAGGCAGCCCTGATAGGCGTACCAATGGTTGTGGTATACAAACTCTTTCCGCTCACCTATATCATAGGGCGTCTTGTGGTGAATGTAAAATACATAAGTCTTGTAAACATCCTCTATGGCGGTGAGATTGTGAAGGAGCTTATCCAGTGGAAGGCAAACAAGAGCAATGTCCTGGCTGAGCTTGAGAGGCTTATAAGGGAGGAGACGGTGAGAAGGAACATGAAAAAGGCCTTTAACGAAATAAGGGATATCTATTATGATAAAAGACCGTCCGAGAGGGTAGCGGAGATGACAGGAGAGATTGCAGGATGGCAGTAGAAGGCACAGTTGACAGCAGGTTCAAGGGCCTGGTCAGGCTTGTCAGGCCCTACTGGCCAAGGATTGTCCTGGCCGTTCTGCTCAGTATGGTTGTATCATCAATAAACGGGGCGCTTGCATGGCTTGTCAAGCCTGCCATGAACGGGATCTTTATTGACAAAAAGAGTGATTATCTCCTCCTCATACCCCTTGCGGTCTTCCTGCTTTATATGGTCAGGGGTGTTTTCAACTTCTGCCATTCCTACCTGATGACATCTGTGGGTGCAAAGCTTGTCAGGGATATGCGCAACAGGCTCTATAGCCATATCACCTTTCTACCTCTGTCAAGATACAATGAACGCTCCACAGGCCTGATGCTGTCAAGGATCATAAATGACACAGGCTATCTCCAGAAGGTTGTGGCACACTCGGTCAAGGATCTCTTTGTAGAGGGGGCCACGGTTATCGCCCTGACAGTGGTGGCCTTTACGAGACGGTGGGACCTTACACTTATCTCCCTTCTGGTGCTTCCCTTTGCATTCTACGGTGTGGGAAGGCTTGGCAGGAGACTGAAGAGGGTTACCAAGGAGGCACAGAGAAAGATCTCCATAATAACGGAACTGCTTACAGAGACCTTCAGCGGGATAAAGATAATAAAGGTCTTTGGCAAGGAGGATTCACTGATAAACCTCTTCAGGAAGAGAAACCAGGACTTCTATCGTGAGAACATGAGATCCACAAGGATTGTGGAGGCCACAGCCCTCCTGATGGAGATCATCGGTGGCATAGGTATAACCTTTGTCATCTGGTATGGCGGAAGGCTTGTGGTGACCGGCGCTGTCACACCTGGTGACTTCTTCTCCTTCCTTGCTGCCATACTCATGATATACACACCAGCAAAGAGGCTTGCAAAGGTCCACAACGGACTCCAGCAGGCAAGGGCATCCATTGACAGGATAAACGAGTTCCTCATGTTAGAGAAGGAAAGGGGTGGGAACAGGCAGATAAAGGGCTTCAGCAGGGCAATTGAATACAGGGATGTCTCTTTCAGATATCCCACGTCAGAGACCTTTGCCCTGAGGCATGTAAATCTGAGGATAAACAAGGGAGAGATTGTTGCCCTCGTGGGCAGAAGCGGGGCAGGCAAGACCACCTTTGTTGATCTCCTGCCAAGGTTTTATGACCCCACAGAGGGTGGCATATTTATAGATGATGTTGACATCAGGGAACTTGACCTATCAGCCCTGAGGGGCCTGATAGGGGTTGTCAGCCAGGATGTGATACTCTTCAATGACACGGTAAGGGCAAATATTGCCTTTGGCAGACCTGATGCAACAGAGGATGAGATAGTGGAGGCAGCACGTGCTGCCTATGCCCATGACTTTATAATGGAGCTACCCCATGGTTATGATACGCTGATCGGGGAGAGGGGGGTCAGGATCTCGGGAGGCCAGCGTCAGAGGCTTTCCATTGCAAGGGCAATACTGAAGAATCCACCCATACTGATACTTGATGAGGCAACCTCTTCACTTGACACCCATGCAGAGATGATGGTACAGAAGGCCCTTGACTCCCTGATGAAAAACAGGACAACCATTGTTATTGCACACCGCCTTTCCACGGTAAGGGTGGCATCAAAGATAGTGGTCCTTGACCATGGCGTGATAGTGGAAGAGGGCACCCATGATGAACTCTTGAAAAGCAATGGCATATACAGGCATCTTCATGAGATACAGTTCTCATCAGGCAAGGAGATCCTTTTTGATATCAAGTAAAGCTCACCCACCAAAAGCAGGGATGAAAAGTTACAGCCTTACTATGCTATTATAAATCATGGGGAAAAGGGAGGCGCTTCCACTTGATGCAAGGCTCTTGAGTGATGCCATAATAGAGCTGAACATTTCAAGACGGAATGTATCAATCTACCCGGCTGAACATCCTGCTGTAAGACAGTCCCTCGCAAAGGCCTACGGGCATCTTGAGAAACTCTTTGAATTGCGCGATGAGATAACAATTGCAATAGCAAAGGACACGATCATTGTTGATGAGTATTATCTTGACAGAAAGAATCCCGTATTCAGGGAGTTTGCTCTGCACCTAAACAGGTTGAACATTGCCTGCCTCACCTTCACGAAGGGTCTCAGCAGGGATGAGATCTTCTCTTTCCACAAGATACTGTCCGAGAAACCCTCGGAGCTGAACGAGGAGATCATCACCAAAAGGCTGCATGATGAGGGGGTTGTCCATATAAAACCGGGCTTTATTGACTACAATGCCTTTGTGGCAAGGGAAGGCACAGAAAGACCCGGTAGTGATGCTTCAACAGGCAAGGGCCTCTGGGAGAGGTATGTCTACGGCCTTATGACAGGGACCCTGGTACGAGGTGAGATATCCGGCAGCCTTTCCAGCATACCACCGGAGAGGCTGGCAGGGATTATCAACCAGTTCAATACCGGTGAGTTTGACGAAGAATCCTATGATCGCGTAATAACAAACTACATGAGACGATCCTCTGAAAGGGCCCTCTCTGCCAGGGATATGGGAAGACTTATTGACTTTATCAACCATCTGCGGCCAGAGGTTAAAAGACAGTTCCTCAGATCAACGGTTCGTGTCACTGAGAAGGAATTAGAAGGCGTAAGGCATGCACTGGCTGAGCTGCCAGTGGACAGGATCATTGACTTCCTTAAAACCATTAACGACAATGCCATAGAACTGCCCGAGACCCTGAGGAACCTTATGGAGAGGTTTGCAAAAAGTGCAAACATCTCCTTTGATCCTGTATTCGTGGGTGATGCACCCCTTGTGGATGATTTTTTCCTTGATGAAGGAATAACTGAACTCCTGAAGAGGGGTCGTTTTGATGAATTTGTATCAGAGACCTACCAGGAGGACATTGAGAGGATAATCAGCTATGAAGCCGGCGGAGAAGGGGTTGCACTGCCATCAGAACTCAAGGGAGATTCCGCCGAGGAGATCACCCGTGCCTTCTACTTTGAAAAACTGCTTGAGATCTGCCTTGCGGATTCTCTGTCAGAAGAGGATTACGAGAGGCTGACAGGGGAACTTCTGGGCATGGTGGATGAGTTCCTTGATACAGGGAGGTTCTCATGCCTTATAAGGCTTTTCCTCATGATTGAAGAAAATATCAAAAGAGACAGGTTTGTTGAACCCTCCAGAAGGGTAAGGGATCATCTCTTCTGTAATGATTTTATCGGCAGGCTCATGGAATCCATCAGACTCCATGGGAGGGACAAGAAGGAGGAGGTCATGGAACTCCTTGACAGATATGGAGAGCCCATCATCCCCCATCTCATAGAGGTGCTTGTGGAGGAGGAGTTTAAGAACATACGAAGGTTCTTCCTCACACTGATAATACATTTTCAGAAAAAGGCCATACCCTATGCTGTCAGATGGCTTGGCGATGAACGCTGGTATGTAAAGAGAAACATGCTCAATATACTTGCTGAATGCGGTGGTATTGAGGGGCTTCCCCATGTAAAACAGTACTGTTACCATGAGAACATAAAGGTGAGAACAGAGGCGCTGAAGGCGCTTCTGAGGAGCGGTGACAGTTATGGTGTTGAGGTCCTGGAGGAACTCCTGAACTCAGGTAATGAAGAGGAGGTTGAGCTTGCCATCAGACTTACCGGCATATTCAGGATTGAGAAGCTCAAGCCAAGGCTGATAGAGATGCTGAAGAGACATGCCAGATCATCCCTGGACTTCTACAGGAAGATACCCCTTGTAAGGGCGATAGGTGAGTTTGGTGATCCCCGGGTCATACCCTTGTTAAAGGAGATATTCTTCTCAAAGAGCCTCCTCTTCAGGGGTGCCCTTGACGGGCTCAAGCTGGAGGTCCTGAAGAGCCTGAAGAACTACCCTGTCACCGGGGAAACAAGGGATATAATAGAGGCTGCCCTCAGATCCTCAAGGGAGGAGATAAGAAGGGAGGCCCTGGAGCTGAAAAGGACCCTGCTGAGGAGCAGGAGATGAAGGAAAAGGTCAAAACACTTGTACATGCCATAATGTCTGCCCTGTCCAACTGTTCACTTTATTCAGATGAGCATTTTTCCGTTGAAAGATTCGTAAAGAAGTCCCTGGAGGCACTTGAGGGGATATTCCAGGAGACTGATTCAATTGAGTTCATGATCGTTGAGGATGACCTTGTGGTAAACAAGAAACCCTACAGGGATGAAGGCCTCTGGATCGGAAAGTTCTTGAGGAAACTGAAGACCCGTGGGATAACAAGACTGGAGATCCTGAAAGGCGTTAAAGAGGCTGAACTGAAAAGGTTCGTCTCATTCCTTGCCAGAGGTGAAGAAAGTCCCCCTGATCTTCCCCATATCAGAGCAGGTGTGGTGGACATTGTTATTGAAGAGGCAGAGATACCTGTGGAGGCTGGCGAGGATACAGAGTTGACCTCAGAGCAGATAGATAAGCTCAGGGAGATAAGCAGCGGCATCTCCCCTTTCAGGCAACTGAGCACCGCCGGGATAGAGGAGATAGTCACCAGGTTCATCGTAACAATGAAGAGGGAGGGTGCGATCCTGAGGCTTCTCACACCTGTGAAAACCTACAGTGAATATACCTATACCCATGCAGCAAATGTCTCGGTGCTTTCCATGTTTCAGGCTGAATGCCTTGGTTTTGGTGATGAATTCGTCCATGACATCGGCATTGCCGGGCTTCTGCATGACGTGGGAAAGCTTTTCGTGTCAAGGGAGGTCCTTGAGAAGAAGGGCAGACTCACTGAGAAGGAGTTTGAGGAAATAAAGCGCCATACCATCTATGGGGCCATCTATCTTTCAAAGAATGCCTCCCTGCCAATGGTTGCAACCATTACCTCCCTTGAGCATCACAGGGGCTATGACGGCAAAGGATACCCTGCATTCAGAATCAGCAAGAGCAGACAGCATCTTTCAAGCCAGATAGTGCAGATAGCCGACTTCTTTGATGCCCTGAGAAGCCGAAGGCCCTATAAAAGGGACTGGGGGGTGAAGGAGACACTCGCCCTGATGAAGGAATCTTCGGGGAAACAGTTTAACCCCCTGCTTATGGAGAGCTTTGAAAGGAATATTATAAAGGCCCTCAAGGGTTAGTTGTTTCAGGACATTCCTCACAGGGAATCGTCCTTTCTATGATATCAATGGTCTTCTCAAGGGCACCCCTGTTCCTCTCGTAGAGCATGTAGGCCCTTTGTCCCATCTCATGCCTTCTTGATTCGTTCTGAAGCAACTCCCTGATGACACCTGCCAGGGCATCACCCGCTGTTTTTATTGCAGCTCCTTCCCTGAAGAACTCCTCAGCAAGGGGGAAGTTGTTCATATGGGGTCCACAGACGATGGGCTTACGCCAGTAGGCTGGCTCAAAGAGGTTGTGCCCGCCCCTGGGGATGAAACTACCGCCTATTATTGATATATCTGCCACAGCATAAACCGATGAAAGCTCTCCTATGCCGTCAAGGAGGATCACATCCCTGGCCTCTACATCAAGGCCTGACCGCTTGCCGTAGTTGATTGATTCCCTCTGAAGCAGATCCTCAACCTCGGGGAATCTTTCGGGATGTCGGGGTGCTACTACCATGGTGAGCCCGGGGAACTCCCTCTGGAGTTCCTTGTAGGCCCTGAGAATGATCTCCTCTTCACCCTCATGGGTGCTGCCGGCTACGATCAGGGGCCTTCCCATATCTCTGCACCACAGGGGTGGCTCTGAAGGAGGTTTTACCTCAAACTTCAGGTTGCCTGTTACAAACACCCTTTCAGGGTCTGCCCCAAGGGAGATGATCTTTTCAGCATCCCTTCTGGTCTGCATGCAGAAGGCCCTTATCCTTGAAAGGATATCCTTCATGAAGAAACGGATTAACCTGTAGTTTTTGTATGAATGATCGGAGAGCCTTCCATTGACAATGATCACCGGTATTTCATCCTCATTGGCCTGCCTTACAAGATTGGGCCATATCTCGGTCTCCATCAGTATGATCATATCCGGCCTGAGTGTCTGTATGAAACGCCTCAAAGAGCCCCTGCTATCAAAGGGTGCGTAAAACAGTGCCTGGTCTCCGGAGAGGTAGTCTCTCACAACCGCCTGTCCCGTATCAGTAACTGTGGTGATGAATATCCGGTGGTACCTTCCGAGACTCGTAACAATGGGTTTTGCAGCAATGGCCTCACCCACCGATACGGCATGTATCCAGACACGTCTTCTGTCCCCTTCCGGTGGAGATGAGGGGATGAATCCTAAACGCTCCACCAGCCATCTTCTCCTGGCAGGGGCCGGCCTTTTCAGATACTGCTGTGGCAGGATTGTAATCAGGGCAAGATTGTAGAGTATACTATAAAGGGTATAGATAAATTTCATGACTATATATTTTACTACAGCGGGGTTCAAAATTATTAAACCTGAATCCAGCCCAAAGCCAGGATGAAATGACAGACCTTTTAAAGCTGTTCACCGTCTTTGTACTCATTCTGATCCTTCTGAGAAGGAGATGGAATGTTGGCTATGTGCTGCTTTTATCATCAGCAGCGCTGGGCCTTCTCTATCTCATGTCCCCTGAGAGGATGTACAGGGCAATAAGCAATACAGTAACATCTCATGTTACCATCTCACTGCTCATAATACTTACCTTCATCAGGGTCTTTGAGTTCGTCCTCAGGGAAAAGGGTGTATTGAGAAGGATGATGGAGACCATGAAATCCCTCTTGAGGAGCCATGTGGCTGTAATAATATCCATGCCCCTCTTGATAGGCCTGATGCCTTCCGTGGGTGGTGCCTACTTTTCCGCTCCCATGGTTGCAGAGGCATCCAGGGAGACGATGTTGAGCCCGGAAGAGAAGGCCTTTGCCAACTACTGGTACAGGCATCCCTGGGAGTTCATACTCCCCCTCTACCCGGGGATAATACTTGCCTCGGCCATTACTGGTATTGAATTGAGGTCTTTCATACTGCTTAATCTTAGCTATGCAGTTGTAATGGTACTGGCAGGACTGTGGTTCCTCCGGGGTGCCTTTATCCCCTACAGGGGTGAGGATAGAAACTCCTGGAGGGCACTCCTGAATCTTATGCCCATCCTGGTCCTTCTGGCGCTTGTACTGGTCTTCCATGTGCCTCTCCATTATGGCCTTGTGATATTGACCCTTTTTCTCATGCCCTATTACAGGATGGACAGAGGGGCTGTGAAGAAGGCATTCATACACGGCTTCTCTCTGGATATTATTGTTCTTATCCTTGGGGTGATGCTTTTCAAGGAGGTCCTTGAGGTATCGGGTTCTGTGGAAAATATGAGCAATTTTTTCCAGAAAAAGAGTATCCCCCTTTTACCCGTTGTCTTTCTCCTGCCTTTCATAACAGGCATACTCACAGGGATAACCGTGGGGTTTGTTGCAAGTACCTTTCCCCTTCTCCTGAGCCTTGCAGGGCCTGACCCATATCTGTTCACCTTTGCCTTTGCCTCTGGCTATGTGGGGGTGCTCCTTTCACCTGTACATGTCTGCTTTGTACTTACAAGGGAGTACTTCGGGGCTGATGTCATGAGGGTCTACAGGATGATAACACCCCTTTGTCTGTTGATACTTCTTGTATCTGTTGCGGAGATGTTCCTGCTGGGGGGTTAACCCGGTAGTGGGGCTGTCCCATCCCTGTCTGATGGGAAGAGAGGGAAAAAAATCATTGCAATTTATTATCATATAAATATGAAAATACTGATTGTTGAAGATGAGGCAAAGATATCTGATATTGTGAAGGCCTATCTCCAGAGGGAGGGTTATACCGTCCAGGTAGCCCCTGACGGAGAAACAGCACTGGAACAGCTAAAGGATGGCTTTGATCTCATCATACTTGACCTCATGTTGCCCGATATGGCTGGCGAGGAGATATGTGAAATGATAAGGAGGGACTCCGACATCCCCATAATTATGCTTACAGCCAAGAGTGATGAGGAGGACAGGATCAAAGGACTTGGCATTGGTGCAGATGACTATGTTGTAAAACCCTTCAGCCCAAGGGAGCTTGTTGCAAGGGTAAAGGCCCTGATAAGGAGGACAAAGGGTACAAGAAGGACATACAGTTTCAACAACAGAGACCTTGTAATTGATACTGACAGGCACGAGGTTATGAAGGCAGGCAGAACCCTGACCCTTACTCCCACAGAGTTCAAGATCCTCAACACCATTGCAGAAAGACCAGGACAGGTGTTTACCCGTCTTCAGCTTGTCAATACAATACTCGGATATGACTTTGAGGGATATGATAGAACAATAGATGCGCACATAAAGAATATAAGACACAAGATAGAGGATAACCCCAGGAAACCTGAATACATCAAGACCGTTTATGGTGTGGGGTATAAGTTCATAGGCCGGCTTGATGAGGACTAAGCTATTCATATCCTTTATATTGATCATCTCCATAGCCCTTCTGTCAAATATCGTATTTGAAAATCTTATAATCAAGGACTTTGATGATTACGTACGCAGCACCGAGGAGGACAGGGTATACTGGCTCCTTGCCTCTATAGAGGGCAGCTACAGGGACGGCCGTTGGGACAGTCTTTCCCTCAGGGAATCCCTCCACTGGGCAATGATGCTGGGTTTTGAGGCCTATATTGAGGACAGGAAGGGAATCAGGGTTCTTTCAACCCAGGATATACTGAAGGACCTGAGCCAGAGCATGCTTAAAAGAATGGCCTCACTCTTTGAGCTTCCAAGCGGGGTTGGCAGATTTTCATGGTACCCCCTGTATGTTGAGGGCTCCGAGATCGGAAAGGTCTATGTAAGACCCCTGAAAAGGCTTGGTTATCTACCCCTGAAGGAGGATATATTCAGGAGAAGGGGCAAGGAGTTCCTGCTTATATCCTTCTTTATAGCAGGAGGCGGGGCATTCTTTGTGGCTTTGCTTTTCACATTCTTCCTTTCAAAACCCATACGAAACCTCACCATTGCAGCAGAGAGGGTTGCATCAGGAGATTTTTCTATAAAACCGATCTCTCATCACAGATTCGGAAGACTATACAGGTTTTTCAGGTGTGAGGATGAGATAGACAGGCTCACAGGCTCCTTCAACTACATGGTGGAAGCACTGAGGAAGGAGGACTCCCTGAGGAAACACCTCACATCCAACATAGTGCATGAACTGAGAACACCCCTTACGGTCATAAAGGCCAACCTGGAGGCAGTGGAAGACGGGATAGTTGATTCACCCGAGAGAGTGATCAAGACCCTCCATGGCGAGATTGACAGGTTGATTGAGCTTGTAGAGGGGATTGATGATATTACCAGGGCAGAGGCCAGCTTTTTCAAAAGAGGTCATCCAGAGACCATCGTGCTTGGCGAGTTCATAAGTTCCGTTGCCTCTCCCTTCCAGGGGCTTCTCACTGAGAAGGGACTCACCTTAACACTTGATGGAAACAGATCAACAACTGTAAGCACCTATCCTGACAAGCTCCAGATAATCCTTAAGAATCTCATCTCAAATGCCCTGAAGTTTACAGACAGCGGTGGTATAACCATTAGATGGGCCAGGGACAGAAAGGGGGTATTTACCATTTCTGTAAAGGACACAGGCAGGGGGATGGAAAAGGAGGAGATGGAGAGGATCTTTGAGAGGTTCTTCAAGGGTGAAAACTCTGATGGCAGAGGGCTGGGGCTTGCCATTGTGAGAGAACTCATTGAGACCATAGATGGACAGATTGAGGTAGAAAGCAGCCCTGGAAAAGGGACAGAGTTCAGACTCACAATAAAGGAGGTCTGATGGTAGGCGGAAGCGGGATCGAACCGCTGACCTCAGCCTTGTAAGGGCTGCGCTCTCCCTGCTGAGCTATCCGCCCGTAAATATCAATATATAAAATAATAAAAAAGAGACATTTAAGTCAATGAACCCCCTCTACCGGTTCCTCCCTTGTTGCATAAAATAACAGGGGTTGCAACTTGCAACAGCATTGTTTATAATAAAAGATGCTCTTCAGGGAAAGCAGTCTCAGAAAAAAGATCATCCTCGGTTATATTGCAGGGCTTGTAATAATCCTGATCGCAGCCTCCTTTATACTGCTCAACCTTGTCTTTATCGAGGAACGGATCAAGTTCTTCTCTGTCATAACAAGGTTTGTTGATACTGTTCTTGAAATAAGAAGGTATGAGAAGAACTATTTCCTGTACAAACAGCCTGATGACCTTGAAAGGCTCCAGGAGTATATTGATAATGCCCTTGTTATCCTGAAGAGAAACTACAGCAATTTTGACATCATAAGACCCTCTTCACTTGATATCAAGCAAGGAGATGGTAGATCAACCTCTGATATCGCCATTGAGATGATTACCAGATACAAGATACTGATACAGACTGCTAAGGAAGAGAGGGACGTGGATGATGCATTGCAGGAAGAGGTCAGGAAGACCGGTCATGAACTCACAGAACTGGCTGAAGACCTGTCAAATTCTGAAAGGGATATCATCAAGAAGACCATTGTATCTACCAAGAGGAGCCTCATACTCTCACTTGTGGTCTTTTTTACAGGTACAGTCTTTATAGGGATCATGGTCTCAACCCTTGTGATACGGCCACTGAAAGAGCTGGAACAGAGCATGAACAGCATAGCTTCAGGGAGATTTGAGATGCTCCACATTGATTCCCATGACCAGGAGATAATATCACTCAAGAAGGCCTTTGAGAGGATGGTAAAGGAGATCTTCTCACAGAGGGACATTATACGTTCTGAAAAGCTCAAATCCCTTGGGACCATGCTTGCTGGTATCGCACATGAGATAAACAACCCCCTGTCAAATATTTCTACATCAGCCGAGATACTTGAGGAAGAAATCAACGGACTGGACAGTGAATTCAAAAAGGAGCTGATCCAGCAGATCATTCGTGAGACAGACAGGGCAAGGGACATTGTCAGGTCTGTCCTTGATTATACAAGAGATAGGGAATTCAGGAAGGAGGAAGTAAGTCTTTCAGAGCTTATATCAAGGACGATGAGGTTTGTCAAGAGTGATATACCTTCCCATGTAACCTTCCATCTGGATATCCCGGAAGGACTGGTTGTCAGGGTTGACAGGCAGAAACTTCAGCATGCCCTGCTGAACATAATCAAGAATGCAATAGATGCAATGTCAGACATCAACAGGGAGGGTATCCTGGCAATAAAAGGCTACGAGCTTGGAGATACCCTTGTAAGCATTGAGATATCGGATACAGGAACAGGTATCAGTGATGATAACCTTCACAAGATATTTGATCCCTTTTTTACAACAAAGGATGTTGGAAAGGGTACAGGGCTTGGCCTCTTTATCAGCCACAACATTATAAGGCAGCACAGGGGCGAAATATCCGTGAAAAGCACCCCCGGAAGGGGGACAACCTTTACAATAACACTGCCAAAGGAGTAAGCCATGGACAAGGAGATCAGGATACTCATTGTGGATGACGAAAAGATAACCCTGAGAAACCTTGAGCATATCCTCAAGAAAGAGGGATACACCGTAAAGACAACAACAAGCGGACAGAATGCCCTGAGGCTATTGAACAGGGAGATATACGATTTGGTGCTTACCGACCTTAAGATGGAGCGTGTGGATGGTATGCAGATACTGAAGCGTACAAAAGAAATCAGCCCTGACACAGAGGTAATAATGATCACAGGTTATGCCACCGTTGAGACAGCCATTGAGGCAATGAGGCATGGTGCGTACCACTATCTTACAAAACCCTTCAAACTGGAGGAGGTAAGAAAGGTAATCAGGGAGGCATCCGAAAAGATCCTCCTCAAGAAGGAAAATCGTGAACTAAGGGATAAGCTGGGTAGTATCTCAGAGAGGATTATGATCATTACACAGGACCCCATGATGCTGAGAATACTTGACACAGCCAGGGAAATTGCACCAACGGATTGTAATGTCCTGATAACCGGTGAGAGTGGTACTGGAAAGGAACTGATTGCCCGTTATATCCACAGACACAGCAAAAGGGCATCAAAGCCTTTTATTGCTGTTAATTGCGGTGCCTTCAACGAAGAACTGCTTGCAAATGAACTCTTTGGTCATGAAAAGGGTGCCTTTACAGGTGCTACACCACTGAAGGAGGGGCTTATTGAGATGGCCTCTGGAGGCACCTTGTTCCTTGATGAGATAACAGAGATGGCACCTTCAATGCAGGTAAAACTCCTGAGGGTGATCCAGGAGAGGGAGTTCTACAGGGTTGGCGGCAGGGAACCTGTCAGGGTTGATGTGAGGTTCATCGCAGCAACAAACCGCGACATACAGGGCGTACTTGAAAGCGGTGAACTGAGGCAGGATCTTTACTACAGGCTCAATGTGGTTACCTTCCACCTGCCTCCGCTGTCGGAAAGAAAGGGGGATATCCCCCTTCTCTGTTACCACTTCCTCAGAAAATACACCGCACTGATGGGCAAGGAGGTCAGGGAGATATCGGAAGGGGTCATCAATCTCCTGTCATCCTATACATTTCCGGGTAATATCCGCGAACTGGAAAACATCATAGAAAGGGCAGTGGCCCTTTGCAAGGGTGAAAGCATTGAAACAGCACATCTGCCCGAGGACCTGAGAGGGTTCACCATCAGGACCTTCAGGACATCAGACGGCAGGATACCTTCACTTGAAGAACACGAAAAGAACTATATCCTCTGGGTTTTAAATGAAACAGGTGGCAACAAATCAGAGGCAGCAAGGATACTGGGGATTGACAGGGTCTCCCTCTGGAGGAAACTGAAGAGGTTCGGTATAGAAGATTAGTCGTTGCAGTTTGCAACATTCCAGACCCTTCTCAATCCATCATCTCCCAGCATTATCCTTGAATATCAATGACTAATAAAACTGGCATCCTCCTTGCTTTATTTTAATTAACAGGTTGTAAAAAGGCAATTCCTTCAAGGAGGTATGAGATGAGAAGATTACTTAAGGATCTTGAAGATTCAATGGCAGCGGCAGCCTTTGCAGAAGCTGGTGAATTTGAGACCGCCAGAGATATCATGAATGAGATGAGGCTGAGCAAGGAGGAGATCAAGGCGGTGAAGGTGAAGGATGAACGGGTAGATTCACTGATCAAGAAACATGACAGGACAGAGGAGGCCATTGTCTTTGCCCAGGCAGGTGAACATGAATATGCAAGAGAGCTGATACGTAAAAGTGCGGAGGAAAGGAAGAAGATACTCGTTGTTGGCGGTGAGGAGGGATTTTCCGAAAAGCTCATACACTATGCCATAAATATGGCAGAGAGGATGAACCATGATATAGTGGCCCTGAATGTTGTTCCTGTTGGCAGGAGGCTGCTTTCTTTCCTCAATGAGAAGGTAAAGGATGAACTCAGAAAGAGTGCTGAGAATGCCGTGGAAACCTTCAAGCTCAGGGCTATGGAGAAAAAGGTAAACTTTGACCATGCGGTGAGCTTCGGGGATTTTGACCGTGCAATCAGGGATGCCCACAGGGAATACAAGAGGGTATCATTTGTTCTTGCAGAGCCTGAGCAGGTTATAGAGGGTAACAACAAAAAGGCCAGTATCCCTGTCTTCTGTCTGGCACAGGAGTCCTGAGCAATGGGGGCAGGTACATCCTGCCCCTTGCCTGCCTTAAAGGGTTTCTCAAGTTACCGTTTTTTGACCATATTTAAAGATGGTAATCCTGCCGAGAAAGGGGTTGCCATTTTTATGTAAAGAAAAGAAAGGGATAATCAATCTTTTAAAAAAAGGAGGAAGGTGGATGTTAACGCCTGAGATGATTACTGTTATGGCTGTGCTTGTAGCAGCTGTGTTTCTTTTCATAGTTGAATGGGTCAGGGTTGATGTTGTTGCCATCATAGTAATGGTTGCCCTGCCGCTACTGGGGCTTGTGAGCGGGCAGGAGGCCTTTATGGGACTGAGCAGTAACGCTGTGATCTCAATTATTGCTGTCATTATTATTGGAGCAGGGCTGGACAGGACGGGGATTATGAACAAGGTGGCAAAGCCCATTACGAGGCTTGCGGGCAATAGTGAATCAAGGTTGATAACATTCGTATCTGCCACAGTGGCGGTTATATCGTCCTTTATGCAGAATATCGGTGCAGTTGCACTGTTCCTGCCTGCCACCCAGAGGGTCTGCAAAAAGGTGGGTATCTCCCCATCAAGGGTGTTGATACCCATGGGGTTCCTTGGCATAATCGGGGGATGTCTCACCCTTGTGGGTTCCAGCCCCCTTATCCTTCTTAATGATCTTATGGCACCAAAGGGGCTTGAACCCTTCGGACTCTTTGATGTAACCCCTGTGGGCATCACCCTTGTAGTGGCAGCCCTTGCCTATTTCATCATAATAGGAAGATTTATCCTCCCGAAAGCCGGAGGGACAGAGAGCAGGCAACTGATAGACTTTGGAAAAATCTATTATACAGCTGATGGACTGTATGAGCTGAGAGTTCCCGAGACCTACAGTGATACAAGGACCCTTGAAGAGATGAACATAAGGGCAGAGTATCTTGTGACAGTGGTGGCTGTGGCAAAACATCGGGAGGAGAGGAAATACTTTGCGCCAACAAGGAGGATGAAGCTCTCTCCTGGAGATGATATCGCTGTGCTCGGTCCTGGTGACAATGTCAGGAGGTTTGCCGAGGATCATGGAATGCAGATGAAGGAAAGACTTGAGACATTTGAGGAGGAACTCTCCTCTTCCAGTGCAGGGCTTGTGGAGGTGATCATTCCTCCCCGTTCCGATCTGGAGGGGAAGTCCCTGAGGGAGATTCATTTCAGGGAGAAATACCAGGTGAATCCTGTTGCCATAAGAAGACGTGACAGAATCTACTACGCAGGGCTGTCCGATCTTGTACTCCAATCAGGTGATATCCTTCTTTTACACGGGCTCTTTGAGAAGTTTGCCATACTGAAGGATGCCAATGTCTTCACCTTTATAACACCCTTTGAGGCAGAGGTGATGAAGACTCACAAGGCAAAGGCGGCACTGATCTGCTTTGCCATTGCGCTGGTACTGGTAATCTCCGGAAAGGTCAAGCTCTCTGTGGCACTTATGACAGGTGCACTGGGGATGATCCTTACCGGTGTGCTCAGTATTGATGAGGCATACCATGCAGTGGACTGGAGGACGGTCTTCCTCCTTGGCGGCCTGATACCACTTGGGGTTGCTGTTGAGAAGACCGGCACTGCAGCCTACATTGCAAAGCAGGTACTCAGCCTTCTTGGTGATGTATCACCGGTGATACTGCTGACCGTGATAGGCATCCTAACCTCAATATTCACCCTTGTGGTATCCAATGTGGGTGCCACTGTACTGCTTGTACCTCTGGCGATTAACATGGCAATGGGTGCGGGGGCAGACCCCCGTATGGCTGCACTCACCGTTGCGGTGGCTGCATCAAACACATTTGTGCTACCCACACACCAGGTAAATGCATACATTATGGGGCCGGGTGGTTACAGGACAGTGGATTATATAAAGGCAGGCTCTGTTATGACCATCCTCTACCTTGTTGTAATGATAGGGGCAATGTCAGTGTTTTATGGCCTCTCAGGATGACAGGAAGGGGCAAAGGATTGCCCCTTCCTTGAAAACTGATAGATGTTCATTTTGCAACGAGCACGGTACAGTGGGCCAGGGCGATAACCCTCTCAGCCACTGACCCCATGAGGACCTTCTTAAGGCCTGTCCTTCCATGTGTACCAACCACGATAAGATCTGCTTCCTTGACCTGAGCGGTAGTTGTGATTGCCTCATAGGGTGTTCCCTTTACTGATATGGTCTCCACGGTTAGTCCCTCATTCTCAGCAAGCCTCTTTATCTCCTTGAGGGTTTCCTCTGTCTGTGCAAGCTCATCCTCCTTCTCGGCCACAGAGATTGCCATAAGCTCACTGCCACATCTCTTTGCGATGCTGATTGCCTTTCTGGCAGCCTTCTGGCTGTATTCAGAGCCATCTGTGGCTATGAGAATCCTTTTACAACTCAACCGTCCTGCTCTGGGCACAACAAACACATCACAGGGAGCTGTACCTATAACAAGGGCCGTGACACTGCCCATCATGAGCCTTTTGATGCCGGAGCGACCGCGCCTTCCCATGACAATCACATCAGCATCTATCTTCTCTGCCTCTTCCACGATATATCTTGAGGTGTCTTCACCATGTCTTGTGACTATATCACAGGTGATGCCCTCTTTATTTGCATCCTCCCTTATCTCCTCAAGGTGCTTCTTGGTTGCCTTCTCCATCTGTTCAACAACGGTGGGACCGTATATCTCAAGCTCGGGGTTAGTCTCCACGACAGACATTACATAGAGGTGGCTGTTACACCACTTTGCGAAATTCAAGGCCTCCCTGACAGCCCCAGAGCTGAACTCTGAGCCATCAGAGGCAAGGAGAATCCTTTCCACCTTTGCTATTGGACACACCTCAGAGTTTGTCATATCAATGCCCTCCTCCTGTTATCATTCCGCTTGCTGCAAGTATCAACACAGCGATCTGGATCAACAGGATAAGGATATAGTGCGTATCCTTCTTCTTGATGAAAACAGGCAACACCGCGATCATACATACCACAGATGCTGCAGCAAGCAGCACAATGCCAAGGAAACTTATCACATCGCCATGGTTGAGCAGTGTAATCCATTTCCAGCCCGTGGGCATACCTGTATATTCAACAAATTCACTAACCCTCAGGTTCCAGTATTCGGGGATCTTGTTTACAGGCACAATATTCGGCAGGAGACCGAGGACATATACGAAAAAACCCAGTATCAGTATTCCCAGACCGCCAAGCCCCACCTTCTGTAGTACGGATGCATACTGTAGCTGCTCTTCTGATGGTTTTGTCCCGTTGCTCATTCTATCACCCCCATATCCCTAAACCTTTTAGCAATGCCCTGAGGCCGGCAAGAAAGAGGAAGCTCACAACAATCCACTTTACAGCCTTGGGCTTTGCCCTTGCTAATATTTTAACACCAATCCTCGTTCCTAACATCATACCAGCAACAGAGGGTACCGCGATCATGGGTAGTACAGCACCTTTGTTGACATAGACCCAGGCTGCTGCTGTATCGGTAATGGAGAGGAGAAAGACACTTGTTGCCACCGATATCTTCAGGGGTGCACCCAGCAGTAGATTCAACACAGGAACATTTGCCCAACCAGCACCCAGGCCAAACATACCTGCCATGAATCCAATGCCGGTAAAAAGCAACATACCAAGAGGGGTGCGATGGATCTGCCAGTTGATCTCCTTTCCCTGGGATTCCTCAAAATAGATTCCCGATATCTTGAGGGCTGTTGAGAGGGCGTCTGCCTTTTTAACCTCCGGAAAGTCAGACCTCTTTGCCGTGGCCATGATGATCACGATCGCTATAATCGTGGCACCAAGGGCTGTCTGCACCACATTCGTGGGAAGTGCAAGTCCCACCATTGCACCAAATATGGAACATGTTGAGGCAATCAGTGCCATGGGAAGTGCAAGCCTGAGGTTTGCAAGGCCCCTTCTCAGGAGCCCGGGTCCCGCAGAAAGCGCTCCTGACAGTGCAACCATGAGGCCTGCACCTCTTACAAAGTCAAGATTGAAGGGGAAAAAGCTGCTCACTATGGGCACGAAAAGCACTCCACCTCCCACCCCTGCCACCACGGCAAGTATACCCAGCAGGAAGGTGAAGACAAAGAGAATTATCGGCCACATCCACCATGCAAGGGATGAGCCCTTCTGGGCAACCTCGGAAGCCTCCTCGCAAAACCCTGCTGAAGCGGTTGAAAGAATGAACAGAGCCAAAGAAATGAAAACAAGGAACCCTCTCCAGGACTTAGACATCTTCAGAGCCTCCTTTTAAAACTATTTAAAGCGTTTAAAATTGCAACAGAAGTGTTTCAGTAATTAACTGACAGCTATGATAAACCTTTCAAATATCAGGTGTCAACAGAAAACCGATTTTTAATTTTAATAGGATGATAAGATATTAATATCTACACCTTGAGGACATAATATCTCAGCCAGACGTAGATCATGGAGAGGATAACTGTAAGAATCATGATTGGCATGCCGTAGAGCATGAATCTTAAGAAGGTGATCCTCTTGCCGGCCCTCTCGGCCATGCCCACCACGATAACATTTGCAGAGGCACCGATAGCGGTACCATTACCTCCAAGGCAGGCACCAAGGGCAAGAGACCACCACAGGGGCATCAGGGCGGGGTTGTGCAGAAGCTCAACCCCCTTAAGATGAGGCCATAACTGCTGTGCCATATCAATTATGAGGGGGTTCATGGTGGCAACATAGGGGATGTTGTCAACAAAGGCGGATGCAAAGGCCGAGAACCACATCACCAGCATGCTTGTGGCAAACATGTTCCCATGGGTAATGGCCAGTACCTTCATGGACATCCATTTTATCAGGCCCACCTTTACCACTCCACCTATGATAATGAACAGCCCCATAAAGAAGAATATGGTCGGCCACTCCACCTCTGCAAGATAGTGGTGAGGGTCGTGTGTACCTGAAAGCAGAAGCAGTAGCCCTGCACCAAAGAGGGCAACCGTGGCAGGTTCATAGCCTAACATCCCGTGGAAGACAAAACCAAGTATGACAATCCCGAGCACAAAGAGGGATTTCTTCAGCATCACTGGATCCTTGATAGCCTCACGTTCGTTCATCTCAAGGACACGTTTCTTGAGCTCTGGTTTTACCTGGAGGCGTTTACCGAATACAAACTTGAGCACTATCAGGAAGATTACCATTATCACTATGATTGCCGGGGTCAGGTGTATAATAAAGTCTATAAAGTTCAGTTTTGCCTTTGAAGCGATCATGATATTTGGGGGGTCACCTATGAGGGTGGCTGTTCCACCAATGTTTGAGGCAAGTGCCTCTGTTATAAGGTATGGTATGGGGTCAACCTCAAGGGCATCTGCAATAAGCAGGGTGACAGGTGCGAGCAGAAGCACTGTGGTTACATTATCAAGAAGAGCACTGAGCACCGCTGTTACAACGGCAAATATTGCCATTATCCTGAAGGGCTCCCCCTTGCCCCATTTGGCACTTTTAATGGCAATGTATTCAAAGAAACCCGTTGGACGCATGAGGTTTATTATGGTCATCATGGAGATCAGGAGAAATATAACATTCCAGTCCACACCAAGCTCTTCCACATGGAATGCCTCTCGCTGCTCAAGTATCTTGAGCACCAGCATCAAGGCAGCTCCCACAATTGCCACGATGGTCTTGTGAATCTTTTCAGAGACTATGATTGCATAGGCAAGTAGGAAGATCGCCGTTGCTGTCCAGAATGTCCCGTTCATTACCACCTGCTGGGTGGCCTCTGCAACTGACTCCTGTGACATCTCATGCCTCCTTGTCAAGTAGGGTCTTTACAAGTGCATAATAGAGGTCTCTTACATATACGATTCCCAGAACCTTCCCGTCTTTATTGACAACAGGTACCCTCTGGAGGTTATGCTTGACCATCATATCAGCACACTCCATGAGAGGCGCATCTTCATCAATGGTGATAACATCCTTTGTCATGAACTCACTTACCCGCTTGTCTGCAACCTTCTTGGCCATATCCTCAAGCATCCCATCCCATGTGAATTCACCCAGTGAAGTATAGGACATGTAGAAGGGGATAATGGTCTTCAGGATATCCTTTATTGAGACCATGCCAACAAGATTACCCTTTTCATCAAGAACTATCAACCCCTTGACTCCCACCTTCTTTTCACCCCTCCTGGCAACACGCATCTTGTTTACAGCGTCCTTCAGGGTCTCCTCAGGAGACAGGTAATCTATAACCGGTTCCATTATCTCCTTTACCTTCACAATAACCTCCCTGTTTTTTATTGCAATAGTTATGTTGAAAGACGAAACTGATGGATATCATAATACTTAGGTATATACCGAGTCAATATCAGCCGGATTTTTTCTTTTAATAGATAATTAAGTTTGTGTTATACTTTCAGATTATGGAAACATACAGTTCAGGAAGGCTTTCATCGCCCCAGATACTGTTGAGTGGTTTCCTGGGAGTAATAGCACTGGGGACCGCACTGCTGATGCTTCCATACTCAACCAGGGGTGGAATAACCCTTATAGATGCCCTTTTCACATCCACCTCTGCCGTATGTGTGACCGGGCTTATTGTGAAGAGTACGCCGGCGGATTTTACCCTTTTTGGTCAGGTTGTTATTATGCTGTTGATCCAGATAGGCGGGCTTGGATACATGTCAATGGCCACACTGCTTGCCCTGCTATCAGGCCGGAGGATCGGGCTCTTTGAAAGGATGATGTTGAAGGAATCGCTGAATATTACATCCTTTGAAGGCATTGTAAGATTCATGAAGAGGATGCTTTTCTTTGTATTCTCTGTGGAAGCAGCCGGTGCCATAGTCCTGGTATTTGTCTTTTTAGAGAACAACTCACCACAGAAATCAATTATCCTTGGTGTTTTTCATTCCATATCCGCCTTCAATAATGCCGGCTTCAGCCTCTTCCCCGATAGTTTTATCAGATACCGGGGGGATATGGTATTAAATACTACTGTGATGCTGCTTATTGTACTTGGCGGTGCAGGCTTCATTGTGGTAGATGATTTATACGATTACCTCAGATACAGGAAAAAACTCATGCAACACACCAAGATCGTGTTAGTTGTTACACTCATTCTGATAACAGGTGGTGCACTGGTGATTTTTTTCAACGAAAGGTACTTCCTCTTCTCAGGGCTGCCCCTGAAAGAAAAGGTCCTTGCCTCCCTCTTTGCCTCTGTAACCTCTCGCACGGCAGGCTTTAACACGGTTGATTACTCAATGCTGCAGCCACAGACACTCTTTTTCACCATAATCCTGATGATCATAGGTGCATCTCCCGGCAGCACAGGCGGAGGAATAAAGACCACAACATTCGCTGTAGTTGTGATGCATATATGGGCTACAATAAAAGGAAGAAGAGATACGGTGATCTTCAAAAGAAGGGTACCCGATTTCCTGATCTCCAGGGCACTTGTCATCATGTCCCTTGCGGTGCTATATATCACGGTGGTCACATTTATTGTTGAGGACATAGAACATACAGGATTCCTGAAGACCATGTTTGAGGTGGTTAGTGCCTTTGGTACGGTGGGGCTTTCAGTGGGCAACGGGGATGCACTCAGTCTGGTAGCAGGCTTTTCATTGCCTTCAAAGGTAATATTTGTTATAACCATGCTTGTGGGACGTCTTGGTCCCCTTACACTGTTTATGGCCCTGCTCAGACAGAGGGAAGAAAAGATAAGATACCCGGAAGGGAGGTTGATGATCGGATGAAAAAACAGTTTGCTGTCATAGGGCTTGGAAGGTTCGGCTCGGCAGTGGCTGAGACCCTTGCAGCCTCGGGTGCAGAGGTGCTTGCTATAGACAGGGCCGAGGCAAAGGTCAAGCCCCTGTCAGATGTGGTGACCATTGCTGTGCAGTGTGATGCTACGGATGAAAAGGCCCTCAGGGAGGCGGGGGTCCAGAACGTGGATGTTGCGGTGGTGAGCATAGGTGAGAATATTGAGGCGAGCATCCTGGTTGTGATGCTTCTGAAGGAGTTCGGGATAAAGGAGATAGTGGCAAAGGCGGTCAATGATCTCCATGGAAAGATTCTCAATCACATAGGTGTCAACAGGGTTGTATATCCTGAACGTGACATGGCAAAGAGGGTGGCACAGTCGCTGATCAGGCCGGAGTTTCTTGAGCAGATAGTACTGTCACCGGAGTACAGTATTGTGGAGATGCCTGCCCCTGCATTTACCTGGAACAAGACCATAAGGGAGGCAAACCTCAGGGCTGAATACGGAGTAAGTATCATTGCAATAAAGAAACAGTATTTTCTTGAGGGAGCCAAAAAAGAGACATGGAATATCAACCCTCACCCTGATGATATAATAACCAAAGAGGACCTCCTGGTGGTACTGGGTGCAAACAAGGATATAGAGAAACTTAGTTGAGACAAGCACCGGGAGGCTAAAAGCCTATCACATAATATCTCAGCCATACATAGACCATTGAGATCAGGATTGTGAGAATCGTGATAGGTATCCCATAGGCAAGAAACTGCAGGAATGTTATCCTCTTTCCTGACCTCTCCGCCATCCCCAGCACGATCACATTCGCAGATGCACCAATGGGAGAGCCATTACCCCCGAGACAGGCACCAAGGGCAAGTGACCACCACAGGGGCATGAGATCGGCATGTTGCAGAAGGGCTACGCCCTTCAGGTCAGGCCATATCTGTTCTGCCATGTCTATTACAAGGGGATTCATGGTTGCCACATAGGGAATATTGTCCACGATGGCCGATGCAACAGCAGAGAACCACATGAGTATCATACTTGTTGCAAAAAGGTTTCCCTCAGTGAGGGCAAGCATCTTCATGGACATCCATTTTATCAGGCCCACCTTTACCACCCCGCCAATTATGATGAAAAGACCTATGAAGAAGAATATGGTAGGCCACTCCACTTCTGACAGATACCTGTGGGGATCGTGAGTCTTTGAAAGGAGCAGCAGTATTCCAGCACCAAAGAGAGCTATCGTTGCAGGCTCATAATGAAGCATCCCGTGAAAGACAAATCCTGCAAGTACAACTGCAAGCACAAAGAGGCTCTTCTTCAGAAGCAGCGGGTCTTTTATGGCCTCACGCTCGTTCATATTCATGATTCTCTGTTTCAGTTCCTCACGGGTCCTGATCCGCTTGCCAAAGAAGATCTTTATTAAAACAAGCAATACAATGGTTATTACAATTACCACAGGGGTGAGATTATAAATAAAATCCATGAAGTCAAGTTTTGCCTTTGAGGCTATCATTATATTCGGCGGATCGCCAATAAGAGTGGCCGTGCCTCCAATGTTGGATGCCATTACCTGCATTATCAGAAAAGGGACAGGATTAACCTCAAGGGCATCACAGATAAGGAAAGTAACAGGCACAATAAGGAGCACTGTGGTCACATTATCAAGCATGGCACTTAAAAGGGCTGTTACAACGAAGAGTATCATCATTATCCTTACGGGTTCGCCTTTGCCGAGTTTGGCACTCTTTATTGCTATATATTCAAAGAACCCCGTGGTCTTCAGTATATTGATTATGGTCATCATGCCAATCAGGAGAAAGACGACATTCCAGTCAACCCCTAACTCCTCAACATAGAATGCCTGTTGCTGTTCAAGTATCTTGAGAGCCAGCATGAGTGATGCGCCCACTACAGCAACCACTGTTTTATGTATCTTTTCGGAGACTATTACTGCATAGGAAAGGAGAAAGATTGTGGTGGCTGTCCAGAAGCTTGTATCCATTACAAGGGTATTTGAATCTGCCATGTTCTCTACCAATTTTTACCTCCATCACCAACTTTGAATTTTTATAAGGGACTATTATACTGAAAAGGAATCCGAAATGTATAGACCCCGGCAGGAGCAATGTCCGGATACTCTGCTTGTGTGTATGACCTTGTTTTATATGGGCATTGTTGGGGGCTCTCAATTAAAGTTGTCGGAGATCTGGACGATAATACTATAGACACCCTTAAAAATCCACGATAATAACGGAGGGTCAGGGGGAAGTTATATTCTGAGTGGAGCAATATCCCGGATGAACACTAATGGTACGAACAAGATTCTGATCGTGGATGACGATCCCACTATAAGACAGTTCCTGAGCGAGGCACTGGAGAAGAACGGCTTCTATCCTGTGGAGGCCCCGGACGGCAGGAAGGCCATAGAGATCTTTGAGAGGGAGAGGCCTGACGGTATACTTCTTGACCTTATAATGCCCAGGATAGACGGGATCAGGACAATGGAGGAGCTGAAGAGGCTCTCACCTGAGATACCTGTTATCATTGTAACCGCCCATGGTGATATCCCCACTGCAGTAGATGCGATGAAACACGGTGCCTATGACTTTGTGGTCAAGCCGATAAACATTGAAAGACTGATCTTAACCCTGAGGAGGGCAATTGAAAAGTTAGAGCTGGAAAGGATGGTGAAGAGGCTCAATACAGAGGTGGAGACATCCCTGGAGTGGCTTATGGGAAAAAGCACTATTATAAAGAGGGTTATAAGGCAGGTCCACCAGATCGCCTGGAGCAATCTCTCACTGATACTGCAGGGAGAGACAGGCACTGGTAAGACACTGATAGCCAGCGTTATACATAATCTCAGCAGACGCTCTGAAGGCCCCTTTGTAAAGGTTGATATCAGCGCAATACCAGAGACACTCGTGGAGAGTGAACTCTTTGGTTACGAAAAGGGGGCATTCACTGGTGCTGAAAAGAGAAAGAAGGGTTTTTTTGAGATTGCCCATGGTGGAACCATCTTCATAGATGAGCTGCAGAATATGTCCCCCTATGTCCAGAGTAAGCTCCTTAGCGTCCTGGAAGACAGGAAGGTTTATCCCCTCGGAGCCACCAGGCCGGTTGATGTTGATGTACGTATCATCACTGCGACCAATGCAGATGTAAAAGAGATAATAAGGGAGAAGAAATTCAGGGAGGACCTCTTCTTCCGGCTCGGGGAGTTCATAATCACCCTGCCTCCTCTCAGGGAGAGGGTTGAGGATATACCATTTCTTGCACAGAGGTTTCTCATGGAGGCAGGCGAAGAGCTGAACAAGCAGATGAGGGTGATCTCTGATGAGGCACTCAACCTCCTTATGAGATATCCCTGGCCAGGCAATGTAAGGGAGCTGAAGAATGTGCTCAGGAGGGCCTCCATCCTTTCTGATGATGGTGTGATCAGGCCCGAGCATATAGAGTTCCTCTTTGGTGACAAATGTGAAGAGACAGCCAGCTTTCCCCTCCTTCCCCTGAAGGAACTCTCTTCCATTGCTGCAAAGAATGCCGAAAAGTGTGCCATAAAAAAGGCACTGGATATGACAAAGGGTAACAAATCAAGGGCAGCATCAATACTCCAGGTGGACTACAAGACACTGCTGACAAAGATAAAGGAGTTTGATATCAGGGTATGAGCTATGGAAGGTCCTCCATAGCTATGGAACCGATTCCATAGTTCCATCCCCCTTTCTCGCCTGAAATACCTTGATTCCCCATATTGTATCTCTGGCATCGCTTTTGCAGTTTCATATACCAAAATCCAAAACAGGAGGTGTGAGATGTCTGGAACAATAACTTTTGAGCAGGAACTGACAATAAACAGGATAGCAGAGGTCCTGAATAAGCTCAGTGATGCATTGACTAAATGGGATGAGGTAACGGTTGACATCAGGGGTGTCAAAAAGATTGACGTTGCATGCACACAGGTACTTGTTGCAGCACAGAAGGAGAGTGATAACAGGGGGAACAGGCTGATTCTCATGAAATCCGATGAGGTGTCCAGCTTCTTGTCCCGGATAGGGGTACAACTATGACACAGGAAAGAAGGCTTGCTATAAAGATAATCCTTATCATGTCACTGCTTGTACTGCCCAGTTTTATAAACAGCCCCTCCCAGAGGGTTCCCATTGCCATCACCCTTTACAGTATCGCCACAGTATCTGTGTATCTGCTGCTCAGGAAGCAGATCCGTTTCTACATGAACATCCAGAGCAGGACCCAGAAGGAACATCTCTCCGAGATAGAGACGGTGATTGGACCCCTTGCAAGGGTACTGAATGAAAAGGTCCAGCTTATCCCCGTGTTTACAGGTCAGCTCACAGATGTAATAGAACAGACAGAGTCTGCAGCCCTTAATATCGGTAACAGCTTCATGAGCATAGTTGAAAGGGCAAGGGGACAGGCAAAAAAGGCATCCCAGGCCTTCAACAGGTTTGCAGGCAGCAACGGAGACAGTGAAGGCAGTGCCATGCTTGAGATATGCAAGAAGGCACTCTCTGATGTTATAGGAAGCCTGAAGGAGATCTCGGATGTCACACAACAGACCCTTGGAGACATTGAACTGATAATAAAGGACGCAGACAACATAAAGAACATAATCACCGAGATTGAATACATCGCTGAACAGACAAACCTCCTTGCACTGAACGCAGCCATAGAGGCAGCAAGGGCGGGAGAGTATGGAAAGGGTTTTGCCATTGTTGCAGACGAGGTAAGAAAGCTGTCGGACCGTTCAAATACAGCAGCTGACAAGATACGGAGGCTCATCATGAAGGTGGAACATGACATGAAAGGGATCTACTCAAGAACGGAAAAGAGCACAATGGAGAGCAACCGGAAATCCTCGGAGGCCGAGCAGATAGTAGAAGGGACACTTAAAAAGATTGACAGCACAATAAACGAGACCCACAGAGAGCTTGACGAGCTTGCCGAGGAGACGGAGGCCCTGGCAAAGGATATAAGCGGCATAATCATATCAATGCAGTTCCAGGACATAACCCGCCAGAGGATAGAACATGTGATTGAGCCGCTGAACTCATTCAAGGAGGAACTGGACGGGATAATCTCAAACCTCACGGACATGCAGGAGAGGATCCACTGGTGGGAAGAAGGCTCCAGGGGTGAGGAGTGGCTCCAGCAGTTCTACACCATGGAGGCCGAGAGGGATGTAATGAAAAGAACATTGGAAACAGCCAGTATAGAGAAAGGAGGAGGAAATAATGGCAAAAACGGTTCTGATAGTTGATGATTCAACATCCATGAGGCAGATGGTTTCCTTTACTCTGAAGGATGCAGGTTATGAGATAGTGGAGGCTGTCAACGGAAGGGATGCACTGAACAAGGTCAATGGTAGAAAGATAGAGATGGTCATAACAGACCTGAACATGCCCGAGATGGACGGGATAGAGCTCATAAGACAGTTAAGATGCAGTGCTGGGCTAAGGTTTACCCCCATTGTGATGTTAACAACAGAATCTCAGGAGTCCAAGAAAGAGGAAGGTAAAAGGGCTGGGGCAAGCGGCTGGATAGTGAAGCCCTTTACCCCGGAGCAACTCGTATCAGTGGTAAAAAAGTTTGTGAGGTAGACAGTGGATATTGAGAAACTCCTCAGGGTCTTTATTGACGAGGCAGTAGAACGGATTGGAGAGATTGAGGATGGGCTGCTGGAGATTGAGAAATCCCCACAGGACATGGAACTGATCAATAGCATCTTCAGGGCTGCCCATACCATCAAGGGCTCAAGCGGGACCTTCGGTCTATCGGATATATCCAGGTTCACCCACTGCATGGAAGAGATTCTTGATCTCATGCGCAACGGAAAACTTGTCCCTGAAAAGGAGATAGTCAATACCCTGCTTGAGGCCAATGACATCCTGAAGGAGATGATAGAGACCGTTGCATCAGGCGGAAGCTTTGATTTCTCAAGATGTGAAGGCCTGGTCAGCAGGATGAAGTCACTTGCAGAGAAAAAAGAACTGAGACAGTTCAAGATCATCTTCATCCCCTCTGCTGACCTCTTCAGGAGAGGAATAGAACCAACGATAATAATAGAGGACCTCAAGAACATCGGTGAGATTGTGGATATACAGGCATACTCTGACGAGGTTCCCACCCTGTCTGAATTCAACCCGGAGGAACTGTATCTGAGATGGGATATACTGCTCAGGACAGACAGGGAGGAGTCGGAAATAAAAGAGGTCTTTGAGTTCGTAGAGGATGGAAGCAAGATAAAGATATTCCCTGTAACTGATGCCGAAAAGGATATCCCCTTCCTTGGACAGATGCTTATCAAGGAGGGTGTGGTAGCACCTGAGGATGTGGATGCCGCATTGAAGACCCAGAAGAGGCTTGGTGAGATACTTGTTGAGGAGGGCAAGGCCACCTCAGAGGAGATTGAAAGGGTAATTGCGAAACAGAGAAACAGTAAACAGGAATCCTTCAAAAAATCCATAACCTCAACCATAAGGGTTGACCTGGGGAAGCTTGACCATCTTGTAAACATCGTTGGCGAGATGGTGATTATTCATTCCATGTTCCAGCAGTTTATAAACAGCAATGGTAACAGGGAGGCAGAGAAGCTGGATCTGATCTTCAACCAGCTACAGAGGATCGGCAAGGATATCCAGGAGAGTGTCATGTCCCTGAGGATGTTACCCGTTGGTGAGGTCTTCCACAGATTTACAAGGCTTGTAAGGGAGCTGTCGGAGACAAGGAACAAGGAGATTGAACTGATAATAACCGGTGAGGAGACAGAGCTTGACAAGGGTGTCCTTGAGAAGATAACAGATCCCCTTGTGCATCTCATTCGTAATGCCATAGATCACGGTATTGAAGAAACAGAGGAACGGATAGCCAAGGGCAAGCCTGCCAGGGGAAGGATACATCTCAGCGCCTTCCAGCTTGGTGATTCAGTTTACATAGAAGTGGAGGACGACGGCAGGGGGCTTGACAGGGAAAAGATCCTCAGGAAGGCGCTTTCTGCAGGACTGATCAACTCCGGGGAAGGCCTTACAGACGATCAGATTTTCAATCTCATATTCCAGCCAGGTTTTTCAACAGCAGAGAAGGTAACGGATATATCCGGCCGTGGTGTGGGCATGGATGTGGTAAAGAAGAATATAGAGTCCCTCAATGGCAAGATATTTATACGGACAAAACCAGATGCTGGCACGACTATTTCAATAAAGCTTCCCCTCACCCTTGCGATTATAGACGGACTGACGGTGGGGATCGGTGAGGAGGTCTTTGTGATTCCCATATCCTCAGTTATAGAATCCCTCCGTCCTGAAAGATGCAATGTAAAGACCCTTAACGAAAAGGGAGAGGTAATAAATGTAAGAGACGAATACATCCCCCTGCTGAGACTCCACGAGATACTTGACATACCGGCCATGAAGATAAAGCCATGGGAGGCGATTGTGGTTGTCACCTCCCATGAGGATAAAAAATACGGTCTTTTAGTTGATGACCTTATAGGTCAGCAGCAGGTGGTAATAAAGAACCTCGGCAATGCCATGCCAAAGGTTCGTGACATTGCCGGCGGTACCATCCTTGGTGACGGAAGAGTGGCGCTTGTCCTTGATGTGCCAGGGATTATTGATATAGCCACAAAGGCCTTGATGAACTGAGAAAGGAGGAACGGTCCTGTGACAGAGACATTAATGGTCAAGGAAAACCAGGGTCAGATTGAGGAGAAGCAACAGTTCGTAACCTTCTATCTGAATGAGGAGGCATATGCAATTGAGGCCCTGAGTGTACAGGAGATCATAGAACTTACAAACATCACAAAGGTTCCCCACCTGCCCGGGTTTCTCAAGGGTGTTATAAACCTCCGTGGAACCATTGTACCTGTGGTTGACCTGAAGATGAAGTTCGGAATGCACTCAGAGGGCTATAAGAAGCATACCTGTGTTATAGTCACCGAGTTCACAGGTGGTGTTATGGGTCTGATCGTTGATGCTGTGTCTGATGTGCTGGCCATGTCTGAGGAGACAATCTCAGAGCCTCCATCCTTTGGGGCCAGGATAAAGACAGAGTTCATCAAGGGTATGGGCAGATTTGGTGATGATCTTGTGATCATCCTTGATGTTGACAGGGTGCTGACTGATGAGGAGGTTTCCGTCCTGTCAGAGGCCAAAGAGGCACAATAAATTTATACAAGGAGGTATAGACAATGAAGATCAGTACACAGTTAAGAGGGATAGTGATTATTCTCCTGGGCTTTGCCCTTCTGAACACGGTTTATGTCTACTACAACCTGGACAGCATGACCGATGATGGCAGGATTGTAAACTACGCTGGAATCGTGAGGGGCGGTACACAGAGACTGGTAAAACTTGAGATGGCCGGGCAACCATCGGACAGCCTTATCAACAAACTTGACAGGATAATCAAGGGGCTTCTCAGTGGTGACAGTGAACTGAAACTGCCTACAATCAAGGATGAAAACTACCGCTCCAGGATGGAGGATGTAAGGGACGGCTGGGGAAAACTCAAGGAGATGATCATGAATCTCAGGCAGAATCCAGCCAGCGGAAAGGATCTTTTAAAAGAGAGCGAGGAGTTTTTCAAGCTGGCAGACAGGGCTGTATCCGCTGCAGAGGAGATTTCAAAAGGCAACGTGACCAGTCTTAAGGTGGAACAGATTATCCTCTTTGCCTTCAATCTCCTTATCCTTGCATTCATATGGATAACAAGCCAGAGGAAGATAGCAAGGCCACTATCTGTGATATCCACAAAAATAAAAGAGATGGCCAACGGAGATCTTACGATTAACATAGATTATTCAGGCAGGGACGAGATAGGCACAATCGCCTCGGACCTCAACAGGATGTTGGATAGGATCAGGGGTGTTGTTTCACAGACAAAGGAGGCATCAAACCAGGTATCCATGGCATCGGATCAGCTATCTGAGGCAAATCAGAACTTCTCACAGAGGATAACCGAACAGGCGGCATCAATAGAAGAGACATCCTCCACAATGGAGGAGATGGCAGCATCCATAAGACAGACAGCTGAGAATGCAAGGGAGGCTAACAAGCTTGCCCAGAGCACCAAGACCCTTGCAGAGTCTGGTTCCCAGGTAATGGAGGACACCATAATGGCCATGGATGAGATAAACAAGTCATCCAGCAAGATAGCCAACATATCAAATGTGATAGAGGAGATCGCCTTCCAGACGAACCTCCTTGCACTGAATGCAGCGGTTGAGGCTGCAAGGGCAGGCGAGCACGGCAAGGGCTTCGGGGTTGTGGCATCGGAGATACGGAACCTTGCCCAGAGGACAACTGAGTCAGCAAAGGAGATCACAGGTCTGATAGAGGACAGTGTGGAGAAGACAGGCCGGGGAGTTCAGCTTGCAGAGGAACTGAGCAAAAAACTGGGAGAGATAGGCACCAGTGTAAAGAAGGTTGCTGACCTGATGGACGAGATAGCAGCAGCAGCAGGCGAGCAGGCATCAGGCATAAACCAGGTTAACACAGCCATGTCCCAGATAGAGCAGACAACCCAGCAGAACGCATCCCTGGTAGAGGAGACCGCAGCCTCGGCTGAGGAACTGGCTGCACAGGCAAGGGAGTTGATGAACCTGATAGCCTTCTTCAAGGTAGAGGAAGGTGCTGGCCTGGAAAAGGGGAACGGCAAAGGGGCCCAGATCGCAAAGAGAGAGCCCCTGACCGCCACAGCACACAGTGAAAGAGGCGGGTTATTTCATTCCCAGGGGGCTGAATTAAGCCAGGTGGGCTCCGGTGTAAAGGAAGAAGTGAAGACAAATGGAGATTTTGAAGAGTTTTGATTTAGAGATCAATGATGAACTCTTCTATCTCTTTTCTGATCTCATTTACAGGACCTCCGGGATAAAACTGGGTATCCACAAGAAGGGGCTACTTGTTTCAAGGCTTCTCAAGCGGCTTACGCTTCTTGGAATAAAGGACTTCCACTGTTATCTCAAGAGGGTGAAAAGTGACAATGAAGAACTGGTACAGATGCTCAACTGTATATCCACGAACACGACAAAGTTCTTCAGAGAGAAGTACCACTTTGAATATCTCAAGGACAGGGTTATGCCGGAGTTGATACAGTCATGCAGGGATCGGACCATAAGGATATGGAGTGCAGGATGTTCAACAGGAGAGGAGCCTTACTCAATTGCCATGACCGTCTTTGAGGCACTGAGAAACATGGGTATGGATGACGGTACCTGGGACATAAAGATACTTGCAACGGACATCTCCACAAAGGTGCTGGGTGTCGCAGAGGAGGGGATCTATGAGCTTGAACAACTGCCAGACACCCTGCCAGGGGATATGATAACCAGGTATTTCCTTAAAGGTGTGGGTAAAAACAGGGGAAGGATCAAGGTGAAGGACTCCCTGAAGGAGGCCATAAGGTTCAGGAGGTTGAACCTCAAGGACAGGACATACCCCTTTAAAAGAAAGTTTGACGTCATATTCTGCAGAAATGTGATGATCTATTTTGATGAAGATATGAAACAGCACGTTCTCTCAAATTTCCATTACTATCTTTCCAGTACAGGCTATCTCTTCCTCGGCCATTCAGAGGCGATGCTTGACAGGGAACAGTTCACCCCTGTCTATATAACGGTGTACAGAAAGAGATGAGAAGGATAATCCTGAATATAGGTGATCTTGTTGTCTCAAGGGAGCCCTCCATCATGGAGACGGTTCTTGGCTCCTGCGTCTCTGTCTGTCTCTGGGATGCACATCTGCGAATTGGTGGGATGAATCATTTTATGCTTCCCCGTATGATGGAAGGGATAAGGGATTCTTCATACTGTGGTGCCGAGTCCACAGAGAAACTGATAATTTCCATCCTTGAGATGGGCGGCAGTATAAGCAATATCATGGCAAAGATATTCGGGGGTGGGAGGGTTATAAAGGTCTTTGAAAGCCTTGATGTGGGTAGCCAGAACGTTATGGTGGCAAAGGGGCTTCTCAGGAGATACGGCATCCCCGTAATCAGTGAATACACTGGTGATATATATGGCACAAAGGTCATCTTCTATTCTGCCACAGGCAGGGTATATGTCAGGAGGATAAAGACAGACACAACAGCCATCATCCTGGATGGTTCTGAAAGATATCCCCAGAGAGGTGAGATGAGATGGTAGGTAGAAGGATCAGGGTTCTCATTGTTGACGATTCAGCGGTTATAAGACAGGTACTTACAGAGATACTGGGCCAGGCCGACGATATTGAGGTGGTGGGTACTGCACAGGACCCTATATTCGCCATGAACAAGATACGGGCTCTCAGGCCTGATGTAATAACCCTTGATGTGGAGATGCCGAGAATGGATGGACTTACCTTCCTGGAGGAGCTGATGAAGACCAGTCCCATACCCGTGCTTATGGTAAGCGCTTTGACACAGCGTGGGAATGAGACAACCCTCAGGGCCCTTGAGCTCGGTGCAATAGATTACATACCCAAACCCAGGATTGACATATCAGAAGGGGTTATCAAGCTTGGAGAGGAGATCATCCGGAAGGTGAGGATTGCGGCAAAGGCAAAGGTAAGGATGCCGGCACAGAAAAAGACCTCCAGCAGGCCACTGCAATCCAGCTTCAGGCTTGAGACCACTGACAGGATAATCGCCATCGGTGCATCAACAGGCGGAACACAGGCTGTTACAGAGATAATAACCGCTTTGCCTGAGTCCACCCCTGGCATAGTGATAGTGCAGCATATGCCACCCATGTTTACCCGTTCATTCGCCGAGAGGCTGAACTCCCTCTCAAGGCTTGATGTAAAGGAGGCATCCACAGGAGACAGGATCATCAGAGGCAGTGTGTTGATTGCGCCTGGCAACAAACATATGACAATCAGGCGGAAGGGGGCCATGTATTACACAGAGATAAAAGACGGGCCAATGGTGAACTTTGTCAGACCTTCAGTGGATGTGCTCTTCAGTTCTGTTGCAAAGTATGTTGGTGGAAATGCTGTAGGTGTGATCCTCACCGGGATGGGCGAAGACGGTGCAAAGGGATTGCTTGAGATGAAGGGTGCAGGGGCCTTTACCATAGCACAGGATGAGGCAACCTCGGTAGTGTTTGGCATGCCCAGGAGGGCGATTGAGATGGGCGCAGTTAAAAGGGTTGCCCCCCTGGAGGAGATTCCGGAGATTATATTAGAGAACATTGCTTAGATCTCAGGTGGTTTCCGGGCATTCAATGAGAGCTTCCTTATCTTTGCCATGAAGAATCCCCAGGAATCTATACGGTGGGGATAGACACGGCCAGTATTACTAAGGGAGGGGTCAAACACCATGCCCTTCCAGGTAGTGACACCCTGCTCAATTTTTAACCCCTTTAGCTTAAAGGGTACAACCTCTGCCCCTTCTCTCTCCTTCAGGAGAAAATCAACAACCATCTCGTTCTCATAGGGGGAATATGTGCATGTTGAATATACCATTATACCACCATCTTTAAGGAGATCAAACCCCCTCAGGATCATCTGTTTCTGGTAACGGCTCATTATCTGGGAGCCTTTTTCACTGAAGGGCCTCATCTTTTCTGCCTCGTCAGAGCGAAGGACTGTCCTGTATCTGCCTTCACCGGTGCATGGTGCATCAAGAAGTACCCTGTCAAACCTCAGCGGTGTTCTGTCGGGGTATTTTGTCGGGAAGTTCTGCGCCTGGTAGCTTGTTACAACCACATTTGTTGCCCCCAGTCTTTCAATATGAAATTTCAGTATGGAGAGCCTCCGTCTGTTAAGCTCATTTGCGATCAAGAGGCCCCTGTTCCTCATGATTGCAGATATCTGGGTGGTCTTGCTCCCTGGTGAGGCACACATATCAAGCACCGAGTGTTCCTCTTCCACATCCAGGATAAGGGGCGGAAGCATGGAACTGAGCCCCTGAAGATGGTAAAACCCGAGGAAATACTCAAGTGTAGCGCCCGGTTTCTCAAGACCCTCAAAGGCAAAACCATTCTCAACAGGCAAAGGACTCAGCCTGGCCTTATACCTGCCCAGTCTTTCAATAACTACGTCAGAGGTTGTTTTGATCCTGTTCACCCTTAAATGGGATGGATGGGGCTGATCAAGGCTTTCAAGGAAATCATCAAAATCAGGGATGATCTCTCTATAGATAAGGAAGTGACTTTCCATATGAATTCAACACAGGCTCAGTGGTGGTGAAGAAGGCCATGTCCTTATGTTTTTGTTTTTCTATTTAATGTTCTTCTTTTTATTAATCACCCTATCAATGTAGTTGATTATATCCCCTGCCCTCAATGCCCCGCTTATGACCCTGCCGTCAGGGAATATAATCGTGGGAGTGCCCGTGATGCCCAGCCTTTCAGCCAATCTGATATTCTCCTCTATCACATCGGTTTTGCAATCCGGATCAGGAATGGGTTTCTTTTGAAATGCCTGCTCCAACATCTCAATGGAATCGCTACATTGGATAGCCTTTGCCTTTCTATATGCATCCTTATGGATCTTCAGAGGGAAGAGCTTTATATAGAAGGCAATGTCCTTTCTTTTTTCTACCACATCCTTCAGTTGTTCATGGAGTTTTGCACAGTAGGGACAGTCAGGATCGTCAAAAACTATGACCTTCTTCTTTGCATCCTTACTGCCCAATATGAGGGAGCCCTCAAGGGGAATGGATGAAAAATCCACCTTTGTGAGTTCAATGAATCTCTTTCTCGTAAGGCTCTGTCTCGTGGCTATCCTTATAATCTCTCCCGCAATAATATACTGTTTGGAGAAGTCTATGTAGGTGATCCCCTTCTTGCCCTTTAGTTTGAAGTCAACCTCCCAGAGGCCCTTTGCAGGGGCCATCTTCACATCAAGTATCTCCACCTTTGGATCCATCTTTCTGAGTATCTCAAGGGCCTCCTTTTTGGTCATCCTATGGCATTTAAGACAGTCTGTTTCACACCCGCTGAAGGCCTCTGCATGTGAGGGACCTGAATGGATCCATGAGATGGGCAGAAGACCAGGGGTGAGAACACCTAAGAGAGCCAAAAAAATAGTGAATAAATGCCTTCTGGTCATTTTTTCTTCTCCAGTATGATCTTGTGTTTTATAAGGGATATCTCCTTTATTGTACCCTCAAACTCCTTCTGCTCACCAAAGAGGTTTCTCAGGTATATCCTGTCCCCTTCGGGTTTGAGGATATCCACGTTTTCAAGATAGAGCCTTTCCTCGCCATCCTCGTATATATAAGCATTTGCCTCGCACATAAAAACCTCCTTTCTCCATTTCCCTTGAATCGTTAAAACCCTTTGAATTATCAGACTGTCAGGGTTTTTGCTCTCTATCGGGGTTTTTCAGCAGCTCCCTCATTGATTCTATCATTTTTTCAACAAGATGTGGAAGTGGTTCGTGGGTAAGCCCGATTATCTCCACACCCTCCTGGTTAAGGGGAAGAAGTAACTTTTTCGCCCTGCTTGTTGATACAGCCTCTGCCATCTTTGGGGATAGTTCTCCAAGCATACCGTTTGCAAGGACAATACTCAGGGGACCGATTATGAGGTCCACTCTGTAGGCATTGAAAACTATGGCGTTCTCACCAGTGGCACCCTTATTTGCACGGGCCTTCATCATCTGGGATGTGGCAGCGGAGTTGGTTCCAAGGGCAATGATCTCTATCTCATCGCCGAAGTTCTCTCTCAGTTTTTTGACAATCAGACTTCCGATGCCACCACCCTGTCCATCAATGACGGCTATTTTCATAGAGTTAATTTATCAGGAATAATTTTGAAAAGGCAAGTTTTTTCATGTATAATTAACATCATGGAATGTATTGAAACAGACTTTCTTGTAATCGGGAGCGGTGTTGCAGGCCTGAGGGCCGCTATCGAGCTTTCAGATGCTGGCAATGTACTTGTGGTTACAAAGGATGTCATGAAGGAGTCAAGCACCGAGTATGCACAGGGGGGTGTGGCAGCAGCACTGAGCGATGAGGACGAGGTGGGCATCCACTACTCTGATACAATAAAGGCAGGGGATGGACTCTGCAGAGAGGAGGCTGTAAGGGTTCTTGTTGAAGAAGGTCCGGATCGGATAATGGAACTCATCCAGTGGGGTGCTGAGTTTGACAAGAAAGGAACAAAGCTTGATTTCACCCTTGAGGCTGCCCATTCAAGAAGGAGGGTGCTTCATGCGCATGGGGACTCCACGGGCAGGGAGATTGAACGTGTACTGATAAATAAAATAACAAATATGGGTAACATCAGCAGGTTTCCCTTTGCAATGGGTGTTGACCTTATTGTAGATGACAGGGGATGTGTGGGTGCTGTGGTGATACGTGATAACCAGCCGGTCATGATTCTTTCCCGTGCAACCCTGCTTGCCACTGGCGGTGCAGGCCAGATATTCCAGAGGACAACGAACCCGGCCGTTACTACCGGTGATGGTATGGCCATGGCCTTCAGGGTGGGTGCCTTTCTTGAAAACATGGAGTTTGTACAGTTTCATCCCACCGCACTCTTTTATCCAGGCGCCCCACAGTTTCTTCTAAGCGAGGCAATGAGGGGTGAGGGCGGCATACTGAAGAACATCAAGGGAGAAAGTTTCATGAAAAACTATCACCCCGATGGTGAACTTGCCCCAAGAGATGTGGTCTCAAGGGCGATAATATCAGAGATGGTAAAAACAAAGGCCTCTCATGTCTATCTTGATCTGACCCATCTTGACAGCGACTTTATCAAGCAAAGATTCCCCAGGATCTATTCCACATGCCTGAGCTTTGGAATTGACATCACAAGTGAGATGATACCGGTATCACCTGCTGCCCATTATTTCATGGGTGGTGTAAAGACAGACATCCAGGGAAGAACTAATATACCGGGCCTCTATGCTGCAGGAGAGGTTGCATCCACAGGGGTACATGGCGCAAACAGGCTTGCCAGTAACAGCCTTCTTGAAGGGCTTGTGTACGGAAAGAGGGCAGGGGAGGCAGCCAGGGAGAGGGCCTCCACGCCTCTGTCAAGGCCATCCCATAATCTTGAGATCAAATTCTCTGTTCTGGATAAGGCAGAGCGGTACAGGGAAAGGATAAGAAGGATTATGTGGGAGAGGGCAGGAATCATCAGGTGTAACGAATCACTTGAGACCGCAAGGAGGACACTGGCAGAGATAAAGGGTCTGCTAAAGGGAAACTACCAGGACAGATCTGCCCTTGAGGTTAAAAACATGCTACACTGTTCACTGGTGATAGTGGAATCAGCCCTTCAGAGACGCTGTAGCATCGGTGCCCATTACAGATCAGATTATCCTGGAAAAGATGGTTGTTTCTACAACTCCGTAGCTAAAGCTGAAAAAGAGGTGGAGATAGTCATTGAGAGGAAAGAGGTGAAAAGATGAAAAGGGCAAAGATAATAGCAACCATGGGCCCGGCATCAGAGGATGAAAGGGTTCTTCTTTCCATGACAGATGCGGGGTTTGATGTGGCAAGACTGAACTTCTCCCACTCAGATCATGAGAAACATCATGAGTACTTCAACAGGATAAGAAAGACAGGCCTCGTTAAAGAAAGAGCACTGGCAGTGCTCCAGGATCTGCAGGGCATAAAGATAAGGGTCACAGATGTAGCAGAGGGTGCAATAGCCCTTAAGAAAAGACAGCGGATCCTCCTCAGGCCTGGTACAGACATGACAGAGCCCGGCATTGTCTATATAACATATCCAAATCTTCTCAGGGATATAAAGCCAGGGCACAGGGTGCTCTTTGATGATGGGCTCATTGAGGTGGTTGTAAAGAGAAAGATAAAAGGCTCCCTTGAGGCGGTTGTGAAGGAAGGCGGGATATTGAAGAGCAAAAAGGGTGTAAACCTGCCTGATAGCAGGATAACCCTCAGCCCCTTTACAGACAAGGACCGAGACGACCTTGACTTTGGATTAAAGATCGGTGTGGATTATGTTGCCCTTTCCTTTGTGATGACAGAGAGAGAGATAATACGTGTTAAGGAGTACATGCATTCCCGGGGAATCTCCCGTCCGGTTATCGCAAAGATTGAAAAACCTGAGGCACTGGATCATATAGAGAAGATACTTGATGAGGCTGATGGGATAATGATTGCAAGAGGTGACCTTGGTGTTGAGATCCCCACAGAGGAGGTACCCCTTGTCCAGAAGAAACTGATTTCCCTGGCAAATGCCAGGGGAAAGCTTGTAATTGTGGCCACCCAGATGCTTGAATCCATGCGTGAACACACAAGACCCACAAGGGCAGAGGCAACAGATGTCTCAAACGCAGTAATTGACGGCGCTGATGCCCTGATGTTGTCAGCAGAGACATCAACCGGACTCTATCCGGTGGAGTCTGTCAGGATGATGCGCCGCATAATTGAGACAACGGAACGGGAGAGCCTGAGAAACAGGACACACAGAGACCAGCTTCGTGACTATTTCAACAGATCGGAAGACCTGATCAGCTTTGCAACCGCTGATGCAGCAGTGGGTGCATCAGAGGATGTGGGTGCTAAGTGTATAGTGGCCTTTACGGCATCAGGATTCACAGCAAGACTTGTGTCCAAGTGCAGACCAAAGGTGCCCATAATCGCCTTCACACCCAATGAGAACGTCTACAGGAGCATGTCACTCTACTGGGGTGTGCATCCCTTTGTAATGGAGAGGCTTGAAAGTATTGATGAGATGCTTCGGGAGGTGGAAAAGTTTCTAATCCAGAAGAAGATCGTTCGGAGAAACGATGTGGTGGTTATTGTGGCCGGCTCACCACTGCTTGTACACGGAAAGACAAACTTCATGAAGATCCATGTCATAGGCAGTGGGTGATTATGATAACTGGAAGCATCTTTTGATTTACCCTACAATATCATTACCCTGCCAGAAATTTCCTGCGGCCCTTGTAGGAATATTCTGATTTACAAAACAACAACTTTTGTGTATAATCTGGCAAAAGAAATAAGCCAGCGAAAGGGTAAAGCCAGGGCAACGTGGTGACACAAAGCCACCTGTCCTGAAGCTTTTAAAGGATAGAGGGGCTGTCGAACTGTCATTAAGCGGTCAAGGAAAGCCTACCCTTTCGGGGGTGGGCTTTTTTGATGGAACGCTTAGATCTGAAGAAGAATTAGAGGGTAGTTCAGTATCAACAGAGGACGGGATACAAGGAAAATAGACTAACAGGAGGGAGACATATGAGAGCTGTTTACAGGGGGATTCTTATAGCAGTCATACTTTTTTCAGGCTTTCTATTTTTTAATAAACCTGCCATAACAGACACCGAGACACCGGGCATTACACTTAATGGCAGGCCTTCAGATATAGCCATAGAACCGGAAACAGACATAGCAGTAATCCCGACAGAGAAAAA
>DROX01000013.1 GCA_011321725.1 Nitrospirota bacterium
CTGTCCTGTTGGGAACATATGAGAGGGCAAGCCTTTTTGCATGAAGGTCTCCCCTTTTGCCAAGGGTCACCATCTTCTCCGCCATTGACCTTATGGCCTTGGCCTTGGCCACAGTGGTCTCAATTCTTTCATGGAGAAAGAGATTTACAAGAAGGTTCCTGAACAATGCCTTCCTCTGATTGGTCGTCCTTCCAAAGTGTTTTTTCTTCACCCTGTGTCTCATGGCCTACTTGACCTCCTCTGCCTGATGCTTCTTTAGTAGATCCGTGTCAATCTTCATACCAAAACTAAGGCCCATGCCCTTGAGTATCTCCTTTATCTCGTTCAGGGATTTTCTGCCAAAGTTCTTTGTCTTTAACATCTCATGCTCTGTCTTCTGTACAAGGTCAGCAATGGTCTTTATGTTTGCATTCTTCAGACAGTTGTATGACCTCACAGACAGCTCGAGCTCATCTACGGATTTCAAAAGGTTCCTGTTGAATTCACCCTCTGCTTGTTCACCCTCTGAGGAGGTCTCGGATGCCTCAAGCATGACCTCGTTCTCGGTATCTTCAAAGATGAAAAAATCAAGATGATCTATCAGAATGTTGGCTGCCTTGGTTATCGCACTCCTTGGATGGATGCTACCATCCGTCCAGACCTCAAGTATCAACCTGTCATAATCAGTAGCACCACCTACCCTTGCCTTCTCCACCCTGAAGTTGACCTTTTTCACAGGACTATACACAGCATCAATGGAGATGATATCAACGGGCTGGTCCTCCTCCTTGTTTGCATCAGCAGGGACATACCCACGCCCCTTTGTTACATAGAGTTCTGCATGAAACTCCGCATCCTTGTCCACTGTGGCAATCGGGAGATCAGGGGTCAGCACCTCAAGGTTCGCCTCACACTGTATGTCAGCACCTGTCACATCCTTTGGACCTACCACATCTATCCTTGCAACCTTCTTTCCATCACCATACATCTTGAACCTTATCTTCTTAAGGTTCAGGATTATATCAACCATATCCTCCTTCACGCCATCAGCTATGGAGAACTCATGAAGAACACCGGGAATCCTGACCTGCGATATGGCAGCACCCTCTATGGAAGAAAGCAGAACCCTCCTGAGGGAGTTACCAAGTGTGGTACCATAGCCCCTCTCAAGAGGTTCAACGATGAGCTTTCCATATGTATTTGTAAGGGTCTCTTCGTCAAAAACTATCTTTTTAGGAAACTGAAAGCCTCCTCTTTCTACGGTCATAGGGCCTCCTTGGATATCTTATTTATATTGATAAACCCTCTGTCAAAAGAGACAAAGAGATGGACTATAACTTTTCGTAATACACATTCTGTCCTGCTTCAATCTACCAGGACTATTTTGAATACAGCTCCACAATCAGGCTCTCTTTTACATCCAGCGGGATCTCTTCTCTTGCCGGTATATTCAACAGCTTACCACTGAACTTCTGGGGGTCAAGCTCAAGCCAGGCAGGAATCCCTCTGTGTTCAACCTTTGATATATTCTCCTCAATAAAGGGTATCTTTCGGCTCTCCTCTTTAACCTCTATCACATCACCAGGCTTGACCCTGTAGGAGGGTATATTAACAACCCTACCGTTGACCTTTATATGCCCGTGATTCACCAACTGCCTTGCCTGTCTTCTGTTGGCAGCAAAGCCTAATCTGTATACAATATTGTCAAGTCTTAACTCAAGGAACTGAAGCAGTAGCTCACCTGTAACCCCCTTTTTCCTCTGCGCCTCCTCAAAATAACGATGGAACTGCCTCTCAAGCACACCATAGATCCTCTTCACCTTCTGCTTTTCCCTCAACTGTATGCCATAGTCGCTTATCTTTGTCCTTGCTGTGCCATGCTGCCCTGGAGGATACTTACGTCTTTCAAAGGCGCACTTGTCAGTATAGCATCTGTCACCTTTCAGGAACAACTTCTCTCCCTCACGCCTGCAGAGCCTGCATAGGGCATCTCTGTATCTTGCCATTAGACTCTCCTCCTCTTGGGTGGTCTGCATCCATTGTGCGGCACCGGGGTAACATCCTTTATTATGTTAACATCAAGACCTGCTGCCTGGATTGCCCTGATCGCTGATTCCCTGCCAGCCCCGGGCCCTTTGATGTATACATCAATCTGTCTCATTCCCATATCCATTGCCCTCTTTGCTGCTGTTTCCGCTGCAAGCTGTGCTGCATAGGGGGTTCCCTTCCTTGATCCCTTGAAGCCCAGACTGCCCGCACTCACCCATGTAACCACGTTACCGTTCTTGTCAGTGATGGTTACGATGGTGTTGTTGAAGGATGTCTTTATATGGGCTACCCCATAGGGTACGTTCTTTTTCTCCTTGCGCGGTCCTCTTCTCCTTCTTGCCATCTATCACTTTCCTCCTTTCCTCTTGCCAGCCACTGTCTTCTTGGGTCCCTTTCTTGTCCTTGCGTTTGTCCTTGTCCTCTGCCCTCTTACGGGTAGTCCCATCTTGTGTCTCAGTCCGCGGTAACATCCGATATCCATGAGCCTCTTTATATTCATTGCAATCTCTTTTCTCAACTCACCCTCAACCTTGTAATCCCGCTCTATAACCCCCCTGATCTTGACAATATCCTCATCAGTGAGGTCCCTAACTCTCACATTCGGGTTGACCCCTGTCTCAGCCAGTATCTTCTTTGAAAGAGATCTGCCGATACCAAAGATCCTTGTCAGTCCTATCTCAACTCTTTCATTTTTCGGCAAATCAACGCCAGCTATCCTTGCCATATATCCTCCTTATCCCTGCCTCTGTTTGTGCTTGGGATTCTCACAAATGACCCTGACAACACCCTTTCTCTTTATTATCTTACACTTGGCACATATTGGTTTAACCGATGCCCTTACCTTCATAATACCTCCAAAAATTGCAAGTTGAGATTCTACCCTGATTTACACTGCATACCGGGAACAAGGCACCCAGCACATTACCTATTTATACCTGTAGGTAATCCTGCCCTTTGTAAGATCATAGGGCGACATCTCAACAAGCACCCTGTCACCTGGCAGGATCTTTATAAAATGCATCCTCATCTTCCCGGAGACATAGGCAAGTATCTCCTGCCCGCTGTCAAGTTTCACCTTGAACATGGCATTGGGCAGGGCCTCCAGGATTGTCCCCTGCATTTCTATATTCTCTTCCTTTGGCATCTGAACTTTAAATTATACTTTATTTAAAATCCTTTAGTCAATATCTCTGGGCCATTCCTCGTAACCAGGACGGTGTGCTCAAAGTGCGCAGAGAGGCTACCGTCCGCCGTCTTGGCAGTCCAGCCATCCTTCATTATGACCACCTCATAGGTTCCGGCGTTCACCATGGGCTCTATGGCAAGTGTCATGCCCTCCTTCAGCTTTGGCCCCTTGCCGGGGTAACCGAAGTTCGGTATCTGCGGCTCTTCGTGCAGTGACCTTCCAACCCCGTGTCCTACAAAGGCCCTTACCACTGAAAAGCCGTGGGACTCAACATACCTCTGGATCGCGTGGGATATATCCCCCACACGCCTGCTTATCCTTGCCTCTTTTATACCTTTGTAA
>DROX01000014.1 GCA_011321725.1 Nitrospirota bacterium
GTTTTGTGATGTTTAAGAATTTCATTTACGTTCTTTAATAGTTAGATATCTGTTTTTAAAATGGACTAACAGGTCGTTGCACAGCAGTGACACTTCCTTTTCCTGTCATTCTCCAGCTTGACTGGAGAATCCATTTTTTGTATTTAGTGGACTGTAGATTGTCGGATCAAAGCCTGCACTCAACTTGATTGAGTGTCCGACAATGACAACATTTCAGGTAGTGTGGATTGCCGTGTCAAGCACGGCAATGACACATATGTTTGACTATCGGGTCGTGGCCCGACAATGACAATACAGAAGTCAGAGGTCGGAACAGATATGTTACAAGAAATTTTATTGCTAAATTGATATCTGGGCCTCCCTGAGTCTTTTGTATAAAGCCTTCCTTGAGATACCGAGCATGCGGGCTGCTTTTGACTTGTTACCCTTGCATTCCTTCAATGCATTCTTTATTGCTTCCACTTCCATTTCCTTGAGTGTCTTCAGGGATGCAATCTTTGATGACTTCTTTTTCCTGAGCGCCTGTAGCTCTTCCGGGAGTTCTCTTACAGTGATGGTATCCCTCTGCGCCAGTACAACAGCCCGTTCCATCACATTCTTGAGCTGCCTGATATTGCCAGGCCAGCTGTATGAGTAGAAGATCTTCATTACCTCATCATCTATTGTTACCTGTTTGTTCTCTCTTATACAGAACTCCTTGAGAAACTCTGTTGCAAGGAGAGGGATATCGTTTTTTCTTTCTCTTAGGGGTGGTACCTTTACCTCAACAACGTTTATCCTGTAGTAAAGATCCTCTCTGAACCTGCCGGCTTCAACCTCTTTTTTAAGGTCCCTGTTTGTTGAGCTTACAAGCCTGAAATCAACCTTTATCTTTCTGTTGCTGCCAAGCCGTTCTATTTCTCTCTCCTGCAACACCCTGAGGAGCTTTGCCTGAAGATGTAGCTCAAGCTCGCCTATTTCATCAAGGAAGAGAGTGCCTCCAGCAGCTTCTTCAAACTTTCCGATCCTTGTTCCGGTTGCCCCTGTGAAAGCCCCTCTTTCATAGCCGAATAGTTCAGACTCTAAAAGATTGTTTGGAATAGTTGCGCAGTTCAAGGCTACAAAGGGTCTGTCTTTTCTCTTGCTTCTGATGTGGAGCGACCTTGCAATAAGTTCCTTACCTGTGCCTGTCTCTCCTGTGATCATTACGCTGCTTGAGGAATCCTTTATGGCTTCAATTGTGTCAATAATCTTAAGTATCTGAGGGGTGTTACCAATTATGTGGTAGCGGTTATCCTTTGCATATAGTTGATTCTTCAATTGCTCCAGTTCACGCTTCAATCGTCTCTGCTCCACTGCCCGTGCGAGTATACCCTTTAACTGATTGTAGTCAGGTGGTTTTATGAAGTAGTAGTATGCCCCCATATTCATGGCTGACACGGCAGAGTCAACGGTGCCGTAGGCTGTGAGGAATATCACGGGAATATCCTTGTGATTTTCAAGTACGTATTCAAGGAACTGCATCCCATCCTTGCCAGGCATACGAAGGTCGGTAATTACTGCATCCACGTGGTTTTCGTTAAGACAGTTTATGGCAGTATCAACATCATAGGCCTCAAGAATCTGGTATCCGTTGTGTGAGAGAATGGAGGAGAGTACCTTTACGGCGTTGATTTCGTCGTCAACTACAAGAATTCTTGCTCTGTGATTGTTTTTCATAATATCGTTTGTTTCGTTTATCTGGTTTGTTTGGTTGATTTAATCTATTTGTTTTGGCCGGGTTTACTGATTTACGTGCTTTGTTCTTAGTTCGTAGTTCTTAGTTCATCGTTCTTGGTTCTTCGTTCTTAGTTTTTGGTTAAATGATTTTTTCTTCAGGCAATGCTCCGCCTCCTCGGTTACATCTGGTAACCGAGCAGGAGTGGGTTATGGACTATCGGGTCGTTGCCCGATAGTGACAACTACCTTTTCCTGTCATTCCCCAGCTTGACTGGGGAATCCATTGTGGTCTTCCTTTAGTTGTCATTA
>DROX01000015.1 GCA_011321725.1 Nitrospirota bacterium
CAGAAGGGGATGATAGAGCCCTTTAATGAAAACCAGGTAAGGGAGGGTGTCATATCCTATGGTGTCAGTTCCTATGGCTATGACATGAGGGTGTCTGAGGAGTTCAAGATATTTACAAATGTGAATGCCACCATTGTTGATCCGAAATCCTTTGATCTTCAGAGTCTCGTGGATTTCAAAGGCCCGGAGTGCATAATACCGCCAAACTCCTTTGCCCTTGCCAGGTCTGTTGAGTATTTCAGGATACCCCGGGATGTGCTTGTCATATGCCTTGGCAAGTCAACCTATGCCAGGTGTGGTATAGTGGTGAATGTGACGCCCCTTGAGCCGGAATGGGAAGGGCATGTGACTATTGAGATCTCCAATACCACGCCGCTTCCCGCAAAGATATACGCAAATGAAGGGATTGCACAGCTTATATTCCTCAGGGCCGAGGAGGTATGCGAGACATCATACAGGGACAAGACAGGTAAGTACCAGGCACAGAAGGGGATCACCCTTCCAAAGATTTAAGGGGGTTCTTTGCCTGCAAAAGACAAAATAATACTCGCCCTTGACGTAAATGACCCTGGATACGCCCTTGAACTTGTAGACAGGTTCAGTCAGTGGGTGAATACCTTCAAGGTGGGGCTTGAGCTTTTTACCACTGCAGGGCCGGATATCGTCAGAAAAATCAATGACAGAGGGAAAGGGGTCTTTCTTGATCTGAAGTTCCATGACATACCGAATACCGTCTCAAAGGCCGCTGCAATGGTTACCCGGCTTGGTGTGTTCATGTTCAATCTCCATGCCTCAGGTGGGATGGAGATGATGAAAAGGACAAGGGATACCGTGGTGGAGGTGGCGCTGAAGGAGGATATACCAAGGCCAAAGATTATAGCTGTTACAGTGCTTACAAGCATCTCCCAGGAGGAGTTCAAGAAGGAGATGGGCTATCAGCACAGCATACGCACCCATGTGAAGCACCTTGCCTCTATGGCCTACAGGGCTGGCCTTGACGGTGTTGTTGCCTCAGGGCATGAGGTATCTGTTGTGAGAAACAATATTGGTGATAACTTCATCATTGTGACCCCGGGGATAAGGCCTGCCTGGATGCCTCCCGATGACCAGAAAAGGACCATGCGTCCATCAGAGGCGATACATAGTGGTGCTGACTACATAGTGGTTGGAAGGGCGGTGCTCGGCCACAAGGAGCCGGAAAAGGCGATAGAGCTTATCTCGCTGGAGATACTTTCCGCCTGATGATGGGTACCACAAGACACCATGCCTTTCCGGCAAGGCCTGACTTCAGGGAAATATGCAGGAATACCCCACTCATGATCCCTCCCCTTTACACTGAACTGCCCTTCAAATCCCCTGCAGCTGTGTTTGAGATCTTCAAGGATCAGAGGGCTGTCCTTTTACTTGAAAGCGTAAAAGGGCCTGAAAAGATAGCGCGTTACTCCTTTATTGTGTTCAACCCCTTTCTTGAGCTGATTGTAAAGGATCAGATCCTGGAGGTTGTAAAGGACAACAGAAGATCAATCTCAACTGCACGACCATTGACGAGACTCAGGGAGATACTGGGGGCATATCCACAGAGGAGGCTTGTCCAGCTACCTCCCTTCCAGGGCGGGGCGGTAGGCCTGATAAGCTATGACTTTGTTCATTATATTGAAAGGCTTCCGAGGAGATGCCTGGATGATCTCAGGATACCAGATGCACATTTCTATATAGTGGACAGCCTCTTTGCCTTTGACCACAAATTAAACCGTGCCTATGCCGTAGTTGCCCCTGGTGCAAGGCAGATGGAGCTTGGGTACTCCTCCCTTGAAGAGGCATTCATGAAGGGGGAGCCGAATCTGATCTATGATGAGGCAGAGGAGAGGCTTCAGAGGATGGCAGAGCTGTATATGAGTGCCCCTGCAGAGATGGAGACCCTGTTGCCGGTGAAGAAGAAACGTCTATCCATTGTGCATGAGATGAAACAGTCCCAGTACATGGATATGGTAAGGCGCGCAAAGGATTACATCAGGGCCGGCGATATATTCCAGGCCAATCTCTCCCAGAGGCTCTCTGCCCATATCGGGGAGACATCCCCATGGCAGCTCTATAAGATACTTCGTTCTATCAATCCTTCTCCCTTCTCCTTTTATGCTGACTTTGGAGAATACCAGCTTGTCAGTTCCTCTCCTGAGAGGCTTATCAAACTCTCAGACAGGGTTGCACAGACAAGGCCCATTGCAGGAACGCGCCCACGTGGTATTTCACCTGAGTTTGATGAGAGGATGAGGGCAGACCTGCTCCTGAACGAAAAGGAGCGTGCCGAACACATAATGCTTATTGATCTTGAGAGAAACGATCTGGGGAAGGTCTGTGATTACGGCACCGTGGTGGTTGACGAGCTGATGATCACAGAGGACTACTCCCACGTGATACACATTGTCTCAAACGTCAGGGGCAGGCTTGCTGAGGGTCGTGATGCCATGAGCCTTATCAGGGCGGTCTTTCCCGGTGGCACCATTACAGGTGTCCCAAAGGTGAGGTGTATGGAGATAATTGATGAGCTTGAACCTGTTGCAAGGGGGCCATATACGGGTTCCTTTGGATATATCTCCTTCAGCGGTGACATGGATCTGAATATTATCATCAGGACGATGGTGGTTAAGGACTCAGTGAGTTATGTACAGGCAGGTGCAGGTATTGTTGCAGACTCTGATCCAGAGCGGGAATATTTTGAAACCCTGAGAAAGGCAGAGGCACTTCTCAGTACCCTTGAGAGGGTCTAACCGAAGAGCAGCCATTTCCTTTTTTCTCTTGCATTATCAATGGAGGATTTTATCTCCCTGAGGAGATTCAGCATCTCATGTTCCATAGACCTGCGTTCAGCAAGTCTTTTGTTTATCTCTTCAAGTGTGGTGATTAACCTGTTGATCCCATCCTTTATCTCACCCGTGTTGTTGCTTGATTTTAATTCAATCAGATAGTCCCTTATCTCGGAAAGTATGTCAGGGCTTATCTCTGCCTCCTTTGTGGCCATGGCTGGTTCCGGGACCTTCACAGCAGGTTTTATCTCCTTTGATACCTTTGTCTTTTCTTCAGGCACAGTGGAGAGAGGGGGCTCCTCCCTTTTGATATCAATCTTGTGCTTCCTGGATATGTGCTTGAGCAGCAGCCTTGTGATTGCCTCAAAGGTCTCTTTTACACCCTTGCCTTCAACGGCTACGGACTCAAAGTATGGAACCCTGATTGAGTTCAGCCTCTCGTTCAGTTCCTCAACGGAGAGGATGTTGGGCAGATCACGTTTGTTGTATTGCATCACCAGGGGGATATCATCAGGATTAAGGTTGTTGGCAATCAGGTTCTCCCGCATATTCCTGAGGCTTTCCAGGTTTTCCTCTAACATCTCCCTCTGGGAGTCGGCAACAAAGACAACAGCATCAGCCCCCTTCAGTACCAGCCTTCTTGTGGCATTGTAACGCACCTGACCCGGGACTGTATAAAGCTGGAAACGTATGGAAAAGTCCCTTATTTTCCCCAGCTCAACAGGCATGAAATCAAAGAACAGTGTCCTGTCTGCCTCTGTGGACAGGGACAGCAGCTTGCCCCTTCTTGAGGGGTCAAGAACCCTGTGGAGGTGCTGGAGGTTGGTGGTCTTTCCACTAAGGCCCGGGCCGTAATAGACGATCTTCAGGGTTATCTCCCTGGTTGCGTAGTTAAAGAGTGCCATACCTAAATTATAGCATATACACCGTTTTTAGTTTGATATTTTACCTTGTACATCGCCTCATCAGCAAGCCTCAGAAGCTCTTCCTTTGAGGAGGCGGTTTCAGGGTAGGAGGCCACACCAAAACTGGCTGTGAGTTTTATATTGTATCCCTCCTTCTTCAGGAAGACCGCATCAGCTATATGCTTTCTGAGTCTTTCTGCGATCTGTGTGGCATACTTTGACGAGGTCTGGGGCAGAACGATTACAAACTCATCCCCCCCGTATCTTGCTACAATATCAAGGGAACGTATCTTCCTGAGTATCAACTGTGCAATCTCCACAAGTACCTTGCTGCCCACGAGGTGGCCATACTTGTCATTTACATCCTTGAAATGATCAATATCCATGAAGATGAGAGAGACAGAGGTATTGTAACGCTTGCATCTCTGGATCTCTATCTCAAGGGTCCTGTTGAGATACCTTGTGTTGAAGATCTTTGTCAGGTCATCTGTGATAGCCAGCTCTTCCAGTCTTTGATGCAACAATACATTCTCCAGTGCAACAGATATGTGTCCTGTGATCTTTGTCAGCAAAGTGATCTCTTTTGATGAGAAAATGTTGTTACCCCTCTTGATCAGTTCAAGTACACCTATCTTTGAGTCTTTTACCTTGATGGGTATGGCAAATATGCTGGTGCTCTTCAGCGCCTCATGCAGGGGTTTCTCTGTCTTTAATCCATTGAGGTTCTTTACAGAGTTGATAACGATCTGTCTCTCGTATTTTATTGATTTTCCTGCCACGGCATCTCCTGGCAGTATCTTTATATCCCTCTTGAATCGCCTCCTTGATGTGACAGAGAGATGCAGTATATCACTCTCCTGGTCCTTTATAAAGTATGCCCATTCATCAAAGAGCCTGAATACCGTGAGTTTGTCCATTATGTTTCTCAGCAGCTCATCAATACGATCGCTTTCTATCATCTGGTGTGCTATATGCTCATAAAGATCCACAAGCATTTGCAGCTCTTTGTTTTCTTCTTCAACCCTCTTTTTATCAAAGGCATTGGAGAGATTTTCCATCGCAGAGAGCAGTTCCTGGCAGTTGCCCTTTTTTACCATCCTTGTAAGGGGTCTCTTGCTTATATAAAGAGGAGGTTTTTCAGGCTTGTCCGACAGGATAATCACGGGGGTCCCTGGATATGTACTGTCTACTGATCTGAGCAGCTCCCGCAGTCTTCCACGATGATTGAGTATTACCAGGTCCGGAATCCTCTGAGAGGTAGGGCTTTCTGGCAGGAGATTGACTGTAACCTTCTTTCCTATACCGCAACTGTTCAGATTTTCCTTCAGGGAATCATCATTGACAGCTATAGTCTTGATATCAGACATTTACTCCACAACATTTCTTGTATTTTTTGCCACTGCCACAGGGACAGGGTTCATTCCTCCCAATCTTTTTGGACTTCTTCACAGGCCTCTGGGACTCGCCGTTACCCCTGTTGTAGACAACGGGCCTTCTGCTTTTCCGGGATATCTTCTCTGCCTCCTCCTCACTCCTGACCTGTACCTTGAATACCCTTGTGAGAACCTCGGACTTTATTCTCTCGGTCATCTCAGCAAACATCTCATAGGCCTCGCGTTTGTACTCCACCAGGGGGTCCTTCTGCCCATAGCCTCTCAGGCCGATCCCCTCTTTCAGGTGATCCATTGCAAGGAGATGGTCTTTCCACTGGTTGTCAACCACCTGTAACATGATGATCCTTTCAATATAACGGAGAAGTTCCGGGCCTACCTCCTCTTCCTTCTTCTGGTATGCCTCAAGGACAGACTCTCTCAGCTTCTCCCTCAATGCCTCAATACCAGCGATCTCGTCAATCCCCTCTGCCCTGACTGCAAAGATACCGTAAAGGGCATTGTTCAGCTCCTTCAGGTCCCAGTATTCATGATGTTTATCTTCAGGACAGTAGGTGTCAATCAGCATATCTATGGTATCCTCTATCATCTCAAGTATATGATCCTTCAGTGAGTCAGTTGAGAGGATCTCCTTCCTGAATGCATAGATCTCGGTCCTCTGCTTATTCATTACATCATCATACTCAAGGAGGTGTTTCCTTATGTCAAAGTTATGTGCCTCAACCCTCTTTTGTGCATTTTCAATCGCCTTTGTAACCATCCTGTTCTCAATGGGCACGCTTTCATCCATGCCAAGCTTGCCCATCAGGCCGGAGATCCTGTCAGAGCCGAAGATGCGCATCAGGTCGTCCTCAAGGGATATGTAGAAACGGGATGAGCCCGGGTCACCCTGTCTGCCGGAGCGTCCCCTGAGCTGGTTGTCAATCCTTCTTGCCTCGTGTCTTTCCGTACCTATTATGTGAAGCCCTCCAAGTTCAATGACCTTCTTCTTCTCCTCCTCGCATATCCTCTTTGCCTTCTCAAGGGCTGCTGCTTTTTCTTCCTCTGTGGGGTTTTCCCTGTCCTTGAGGAACTCCCTTGCAAGCCCCTCAGGGTTACCACCAAGTATGATGTCCGTACCCCTGCCTGCCATGTTAGTGGCAATGGTTACAGCACCAAGCCTGCCGGCCTGTGCAATTATCTCGGCCTCCTTCTCGTGGTATTTGGCATTGAGCACCGAATGGGGTATGCCCTTCTTCTTGAGCATCCTGCTTAGCTTCTCGGAGTTTTCAATGGACACTGTCCCCACAAGTACGGGTTGCCCCCTCCTGTGGCATTCCTCTATCTCCTGAACCACTGCATTGAACTTTGCCTTCTCTGTCTTGTAGATCACATCGGGATGGTCAACCCTTATCATGGGTTTGTTTGTAGGGATGACAACCACATCAAGGTTGTATATCTTTGCAAACTCCTCAGCCTCTGTATCAGCAGTGCCTGTCATGCCAGCCAGTTTGTTGTACATCCTGAAGTAGTTCTGGAATGTTATTGTTGCAAGGGTCTGGTTCTCGCTTTCTATCTTCACACCTTCCTTTGCCTCAATGGCCTGGTGAAGTCCGTCGGACCAGCGCCTGCCGGGCATGAGACGGCCTGTGAACTCGTCAACTATTATCACCTGTCCATTCTTGACCACGTAATCAACATCCCTTTTGAAGAGATGGTGTGCCTTCAGGGCCTGGAGCACATGGTGGACAAGCTCAATATTAACAGGGTCAAAGAGATTGTCAACGCCAAGTAGTTTTTCCACCTTGAGGCTGCCCTCTTCGGTGAGTATCACCGTGTTGGCCTTTTCATCAACAGTAAAATCCTCATCCTTTTTCAGTTTCGGGATGATCCTGTCTATCTTGTAGTACTTATCTGTGGACTCCTCAGAGGGGCCCGAGATTATCAGCGGTGTACGTGCCTCATCTATAAGGATACTGTCCACCTCGTCCACTATGGCGTAGTTCAGCTCACGCTGGACGTAGTCCTTTATATCATACTTCATGTTGTCTCTTAGATAATCAAAGCCGAACTCATTGTTTGTGCCATAGGTTATATCAGCAGCATAGGCCTCCTGACGGTCGCATGGCCTGAGACGGTCAAAACGTTTGTCCTCATTGTGGTATTCAGGGTCATAGAGAAAGGAGGCATCATGCTGGATCACACCAACAGAAAGGCCAAGGTGGTGATAGACTGGCCCCATCCACTGGGCATCCCTCTTTGCAAGATAGTCATTCACCGTTACCACGTGGACCCCCCTGCCTTCAAGGGCATTGAGGTAAACCGGAAGGGTTGCGACAAGGGTTTTACCTTCACCGGTCTTCATCTCAGCGATCTTTCCCTCGTGAAGCACGATCCCACCGATGAGCTGTACATCAAAGTGTCTCATTCCGAGCACCCTTTTTGATGTCTCGCGCACTACGGCAAAGGCCTCCACGAGAAGATCATCAAGGGATTCGCCCTTTTCAAGCCTTTCTTTGAACTCAAGGGTCTTCCTGGACAGCTCCTCATCAGTGAGCC
>DROX01000016.1 GCA_011321725.1 Nitrospirota bacterium
AAGGACACAAGAGGGCTGATAAGGCAACACCAGTTCAACAAGGTGGAACTGGTGAAGTTCTCAAAACCCGAGGACTCCTATGATGAGCTTGAGTCACTCACAAGGGATGCAGAGGATATACTGCAGCAGCTTGGACTTCCCTACCGTGTTGTTGTTTTATGTACAGGTGATCTTGGCTTTTCTGCATCCAAGACATATGATATTGAGGTCTGGCTGCCAGGGCAGGGCAGGTATCGGGAGATATCCTCCTGTTCCAATTTTGAGGATTACCAGGCACGGAGGGCAAGCATTCGCTTCAGAAGGGAGGGTAAAAAGGGCACAGAGTTTGTCCATACCCTTAACGGATCAGGTCTTGCTATCGGCAGAACAGTGGTGGCAATCCTTGAGAACTACCAGCAGAAGGATGGCACTGTTGTGGTCCCTGAGGTTTTAAGACCCTATATGGGGATGGATGTAATAAAGTGAGAGAAGGCCCGTGATTCCTTTTTCGGACCAGGAAATCGGGGCAGGAGAGAATAATGTTATCTGGAGGTCAGATGAGAAGGGCAAAGATCCATAGAAAGACAAAAGAGACGGATGTCACAGTTGCCATCAACCTTGACGGCAGGGGTGAGTACAAAATCAGCACATCCATACCCTTTCTGGACCACATGCTAACCCTTATGGCCTACCACGGCAGGATTGATCTTGATATCAAGGCAAGGGGCGATACAGAGGTGGATTATCATCATCTCATGGAGGACCTGGGGATAACCCTTGGTGCTGCCCTTGAAGAGGCACTGGCAGACAAGACGGGCATAGCAAGGTTCGGCCAGGCAAAGGTACCCATGGACGAAAGCCTCTCCGAGGTGATCATTGATATAAGCGGAAGGCCCTACCTGGTCTACAGGATTGGGAAAAGAAGCGGCACTGTGAAGGACCTTCCCGTATCTCTCTTTGAGGACTTCTTTCGCGGCTTCACAAACAACGCAAGGATCAACCTCCACATTATTGTACACTACGGCCGTGATCTCCACCACATTCTTGAATCCATCTTCAAGGCCTTTGGAAGGGCACTGAAAGGGGCTACAATGATTGAGGGTAGTTCTGTCCCCTCAACCAAAGGCAGTCTGTAGAGGGTTTTTCATGCCCGGGTCACCAGTTGAGATAATAAACAGGGTCTTTACACTCTACCCTGAAGGCCGTCCTCCCGTCAGCCTGAGCAGTGGTGAGATACTCAGGGCAAGGGTTGTCAGCATAAAAGACAGAGAGACCCTGACCCTGGCCCTGAAGGGTTCAACAATCAGGGCAAAATCCGAAGTGGCCCTCAACAGGGGTGACAGCATCATCGTAAAGGTTGAATCCCGGGGGGATCAGCTGAGGCTAAAACTGCTGGGGATTGACCAGCAGGAGGCCCTCCAAACTCCTTCGGTAAGGTTCTTCAGCGGGCCGGGGATGGAGAAAAAAACGCTGGGGGAGCTTCTTGACCTGATAGGCCGTCTCAACAAACTTCCCCCTGTTATCAAGGAGAGACTACCAGAGATAGAGAAGATTGTAGGACGCTTCTCCCTTTCCCCTGTCTCTCTTAAAGGTGACCAGTTAAAGGATCTCACGGAATCATCAGGGGTACTCCTTGAAACAAGACTGAAGCACATACTGCTTGGTGGGCCCCAAGGGGGGCCCGCCCCAGAGTGGATTGGGAGGGACATGAAGGTCCTGCTCCTTCAGCTCCTTGACCGTCTGAATGAGGGGGATACAATCAAATTTATCAGGCAAAACAGCGGCTCTGTTTCATCCATCAGGAAAACCCTTAACGAGCTGCTTCAGAACATCCAGTATCACCAGTTGGAGTCGCGCATCAATGACGCCGTCCAGACATACCTGCCCCTTATTTGGCCTGAACTGAGAGACGGTCTGCTTGTATTCAGGAGATTGAAAAGACCCCATCCCCGGGATTCTGCACTCTGTTGTTTTATCAGGCTGACCCTTGACAGATATGGAGAGCTTGTTACAAGCCTGCTCTACCAGAATGGCTTCATACATGTTGTATTCTATTCAGAAAGCGCCCTGCTCCTTGACTCCCTTGAAAGACACAACACCCTCCTGAAGTCTGCCTTTGATTCTGCAGGACTCAGGCTTTCCACGCTAAGGGTCTCCCTTGAGCGGGAGATGAAGAAGGCATTCCTCAGAGGAGAAGGGGTGGATATAAAGGTATGAACAGGAAAAAGGCAGCTGCGCTGAGATATGACCGTGGCAGAGACAGTGCCCCAAGGCTTGTGGCAAAGGGAAGGGGATACCTTGCAGAAAAGATAATAGAGATTGCAAAGGAAAGGGGTATACCCATACAAGAAGACAGGGAGCTGGTTGAGATACTCTCAACACTTGACCTCTACAGGGAGATTCCCCCTGAACTCTATCGTGCAGTTGCTGAGATACTTGCCTACATATACCGTGTATCAAAAAAATTAAATCAGGTCTAAAGAATTTTTTAAAACAGCCGATAAGATAATAAAAACAACCAAGGGAGTTAGTATGGCAAAGATAGAAGGTGACCTTTCCTTGATGTCAATTGCCGACCTGATGCAATGGATAGACATGAGCAAAAAAACGGGAACACTCCTCATTGAATTAAACAATGTCACAAAAAGGTTCTACTTCCAGGAGGGAAAGATAATCTATGTATCATCACAACAAAAGGGTGAGATGCTTGGTGAATACCTGCTGTCAAAGAATGTACTTACTATTGCGCAACTGAAAGATGCCATCCAGAGGAGCCAGGCACTGGAGGTACCCTTCACAGGTTACATAATATCAGAGGGTATAGTTACAGCTGAACTGCTTGAGGCCATAATCCGTGAGATCGCAGAAAAGGCCTTTATAGATTCCCTTAACTGGAAAGAGGGGACCTTCCAGTTCAAGGACTCCCTGCCTCCATCTGTGGTGAACGGTCCCGTAAAGATCAACACATCCTATGTGGTTCTACAGTCCTTCAAGACATTAGATACCCAGCAGAATACTTCAGAGGCTGACAGGCAGGAGATCATCAAGGAACTTGCACACAAGATCTCCTCCGGCAAACTTGAACTTCCCCCTGTGCCAGACATTATAGTCAAGTTAAACAATGCCATAAAGGATGAAAACACCACCATAGTGGATATCTCAAAGATGATCATGTCTGACCAGATACTGACATCCAAGATTCTAAAGATAGTGAACTCCTCCTACTATGCCAAATACGGGAAGATCACATCGCTGCAGCAGGCTATCATCCATATGGGGCTAAAATCACTCATAAGCATTGTGACGGTCTATACCCTTGGTGGTTCAAATACACGCAATGCAGAGCGGGTCAAGGAGGTCCTGAAACATTCACTCATTACTGCATTCATTGCAAGGTATCTTTCCTCCTTTGTCTCCGTTGACCCCGAGGAGGCCTTTGTCTGTGGACTCCTTCATGATATAGGTAAGACGGTCATCCTTGAGCATATCCATAACCATAGCCTGACCGACGAGGAGTTGACGGATTTCCTGAAGAGATACCACAGTGAGGTGGGGTTCCTCCTGTCCGTCAAGTGGAAGTTCCCGGACGTGGTACGGGAAACCATCAGGCTTCATCACCGCCTTGAGGAGGCAGAGAAGTTCAGGGAGACAATCGCACTTATTGACACATCCAATCGTATCGCCAACAGCCTTGACGAACCTGAAAGGATAAAGGAGGTGCTCAACGGATATGCTGAAAGGGGTATCAGCCTTGACGAGTTCAATGAGGAGCTGGATGAATTCGTAAAAGAGGCGAGTATCTTCGTATAAACAGGACCCTACCTTCCCTCACCAACAGAAGATGTCTGTTCATCTGTATTACCCCTGTCCTTTACATCCTCCCCGGGCTGCTGCCCTGAAGGGACATTCTCCTGGACAGCTGTTGAGGACTGGCCTTTGACAGATGGGGGCACCTCCAGGGCCTCTTTTTCCTTCTTTGTCTTCATCCCACTCCTTCCTTCTGCCCCTTTATAAGCTCCCCTTTCACCCTTCACAACCCTTTCAATAACAGGGTCAACGACAAAGGGGCTGTACTTCTTCAGCCTGAGTTCAAGGGTATCACCTACCTGCACAAGGAGCTCTATCTCGGGGACCTTCTTTTTGAATGTCACAAGTATTGCCCCCTCATCGGTGTTCACAGTAACAAGAAGGTCCTGGGCCTTCTTTTCCTTTGCTACAACCTCTCCCTTTACTACCACAGATGACTTGTTGAATATGCCGGGCATGTACCTGTCAAGATAATCAGGTGCAAAATACATCCCTGCAGCACCGATAATAATGCCTGCCAGAAAGACAATGATAAAAGACCAGACCTTCATATGAATCCTCCTTGTTCCGTATCTCTATGATTATACTATTTAATTGATATCTTTTGCACAGGAAAATAAAGCTCAATCACCCCCTCCTGGAAAATAACCGTCTCGTTCTGCTAAAATTAATAGAAAATCTCATCGGATTTCTAAAATGGTCTACTCTAAACAGCTAATTATAAAGACGGAGGGATACTGTCATATAGTAAAGGTCACGGAACATGTACAGGATCTTCTGAGGGCACATCCTGTAAGAAATGGAATAGCAACGGTCTTCAGCAGGGGCTCCACATGCGGTATAACAATAGTTGAATATGAAGAAGGTGTGTTAAAGGACCTCCAGTATGTACTTGAAAAGATCGCCCCTGAAGACAACCATTATGAGCATGACAGGCTCCAGGGCGATGGTAACGGATTCTCCCATGTAAGATCTGCCCTTATGAAGCCATCCATCTCGGTACCTGTAGTGGATGGTGAGCTTGTCCTCGGTACATGGCAGGAGATTGTCTTTATTGATTTTGATAACCGTAACAGGGACAGAGAGCTGATTGTACAGATAGTTGGGGAATAGGTTGGTGGAATCAAAGAGAACCCTCTGATTGTCCTCCCTGACAGGGAAATGACAAAGAGGAGAACTACAAAAGGTGGGGATAAACCCCACCTTCAAAAAACTACCTGCCGAACTCCCTGTCAATAGCTGTCTTGATCTCGTTGATGGACTTGCCTTCCTTGAAAAGCTGGGATGCCCTAAGGGCCTCCTCCTGGCAGAGCACTCAACCGGCACCATGGTTGTCCACAAAGCAGCTCAACAGGCTCACATGATTGAATGGCGGCTGGTCACAGTTGCAGTAACAGTATACCTGGTCAAGCACCTGCGGGTACTCTCTTGCTGCTGCATAGGCTGCACGCGTCATACCCGTGAACAGGGATGGCTCCAGGGTAGGCCTGGTCTCTCCGCCTTTTACATAGAAGGATTTTGTCTTCCCCTCGGATTTGCCGAAAGGAGAGACCCCTGAGAACAGAAAGGCCAAGACAACTGCAACCACCACGACCACTATCCAGCCCATCTTGGAGTCCTTCTTCTTTTTCACAGCTTTACCTTTTTTACCCATCTACTTCTCCTTGCCTCAAGATTACTTCCCGTGGATTGTTTGATCTAATTAAAACACAAATTTATGAAGAAATTATGAAGAAAAAAATCCCCTCTGACATCTACGACAGAGGGGATTGGTAAAAAAGAGGTTCTATGCTAAATGCCCCAATCCTTTAGTGTGCCGGCTCTCCAGGCCCTATACTTTCCCTGACAGAGATGACTATCTTATAGAGTATGGTCAGTATAAGGAAGCCCGTGGCCCATACTGCAAGGCTTATGATAAACTCTGGCAACGTCGGCCAGTACTCAAAGACCCTTTCCAACGGGTTGGGTATGAAACCACCGATTACAAGCCCGAACCCCTTATCTATCCACAGGGAGATAAACACTGCTATGCATGCCACCTTCAGTGTTGTCTCATTCCTCCTTGTTGCAGGTACAACTAAAAGGAAGATGGCAACAATGGCAAGGAGTATGGATATCCACATAAGCGGGACAAGCCTGCCATGGCCTTCCAGACCAAAGAAGAGGTACTCAAAAGAGGCAAGATGTCCTGGAACCTGGCTATAACCAGCAGTGAATACCTCAAGGAGGAAGAAGAATACATTGGTAACCATGGCATAGGCAACTATCTTGCTCACCGCAAGTATGGGTTCTCTGCCAGGGTCAAAGGTTGTGTATTTCCTCAATATCAGTGCAAGGAGAATCAGCAGCGCCGGCCCTGATGCAAAGGCAGAGGCAAGGAATCGTGCTGCCATGATAGCGGTAAGCCAGAAGTGCCTGCCAGGGAGACCTGCATAGATAAAGGCCGTGACCGTGTGTATACTGATAGCCCAGGGTATGGAAAGGTATATCAGTGGCTTTACCCATTTTGGCGGTGCTGTTTCCTTCCACTCAGCCTGCAGCGTTGTCCAGCCTATGATGATGTTCAAGAGGAGATATCCTGTCAGAACCACAGAGTCCCAGAAAAGGATAGAGTTAGGTGTGGGGTGTAGTATCACATTCATGATCCTCATGGGCTGGCCCATATCAACAAAGATGAAGAGGATGCACATGGTAACAGCACTTACTGCAAGGAACTCACCAAGTATCACGATCCTGCTGAACTTTTTGTAGTTATGCAGATAATAGGGGATCACAAGCATAACAGCTGAGGCCGCCACACCGACGAGGAATGTAAACTGGGAGATATAGAACCCCCAGGAGACATCCCTGCTCATACCTGTAATGCCCAGACCATAGCTGAGCTGTTTAAGATATACAAGGAAGCCGATCCCGATTATGGCAAGGAGCACTGCAACCAGTGTCCAGTATCTTCTTCCGCCAACTAATGCCTTCTCAAACATCTTCCTCACCTCCTCCTATAATGTAAAAGACACTCGGCCCTGTGCCCATTTCAGCCTTACGTCTCATTGAGAAGTTTTCACTCAGCACCTTTCTCACTTCAGAGTTGGGATCCATGAGATCACCAAAGATCAGTCCACCCTTAGATGCCTGTACACATTTTGGCATCTCTCCATTCTCAAGAAGCTCAACACAATAGGTACACTTCTCCACAACACCTTTGGTCCTTGTGGGATATGAGGGGTTTGTCTCTTTTATAAATGGCCTTGGATCACGCCAGTTGAAGCTCCTGGCCCCATAGGGACAAGCAGCCATACAGAACCTGCAACCAATACACCGGTGATAGTCCTGCATGGTTATGCCATCCTTCCTCTTGAAGGTAGCCTTTGTAGGACATACCCTCACACAGGGTGCCTTTGTACAATGGTTGCAGAGTAGAGGGAAGGGTCTTTCCTTGAATTCCTCTGGAAGGTACTCGTTTTCCTGTCCTACGAATACATGTTCATAGGTGTCTGTCCATATCCATTTGACTTCGTCCTTGGGATTACCAATGTCAGGGACATTGTGAAACCTGTGACATGCATCTATAACCCTTTTATAATCCTCCTCTGTCTTGAACTTGCTTAATACCACAACCATGGCCCATCTCTTTGCAGTCAGCGCATTGGGAGATGGTATGAATTCTGAGGCCTCAATCCCGCGACTCAGTATCCAGCCCGAGGCCCCTGTACCGATACCAAGGCCTAACCCGGCCAGTCCTGCAATCCTTAGAAATTCTCTTCTATCCATCTTCATCTTGCCGCTCCTCCCTCTTTTGCCTCTTTTACAAAATGACAATCCCAGCAATAGGGCTTAACCTCAGCATACTTATGGCACTCGTCGCAGAACTTCTGCTTGTTGGAGTGGCACTTCATACAGGTATTCTGGAGACTGATCTCAAAAAGCTTTCCCTCTTCATTCCTGTAGGTACGGTTTGCCTTCCTGAGGGCCTGGTTACGCCAGTCATCAAGCAGTTGCATATGATAGGCCCTCATGTAGGACTTGCTCTCCACACACTTCTTCTCCTTAAGCTGCTTGATTACCGGTGTGTCCAGTTTTGGGTCTGGCTTTACATGTGCCTTTCCTATGTTGTAATAGAAAGGGAAGGTTGCAAAAAGCAGAAATATTATTATCCCTGTTATGATCTTTCCACCATCATACATCTTCCTCTTCCTCCTCCTTTCCTGGTAACTCTTCCAAGCGGAGGTCCATTGTCCGCTCTGTTTCGCCTGTCATCACAAGTGCATTACCAACCAGCTCATGGACCCCGCAGACCTCCACATCTGGGACCCAGTACTGCATCAGGGTTGTAAGGGCTGCCCTGTCTATGGCGCATACATTGGCAAGCATGTTCACACCGTATTTCTGGTTCACATGTCTGACCGCGTTCGCCCTGGGGAACCCTCCCCTCATCCTGATCTCCATATTCTCACTTGCATTCAGACCTGAACCACTGCCACAGCAGAATGTCTTCTCCCTGATGGTGTTCTCCGGCATCTCATAGAAATGGTTGCAGACATTCTTTATAACGTATCTTGGTTCCTCAAAGAAGCCCATTCCACGTGAGGTGTTACAGGAATCGTGGAAGGTAACCCTCAGGTGGTCGTTTCTGCTGGGGTCAAGCTTCAACTTACCATGTCTTATAAGGTCAGCGGTGAACTCTACCACATGAACCATCTTTGTTGATTTTGCGTTCTCAAAGACCGTGCCTGTAATTGGTGATTTCGGGACCTCAAGGAAATCAGCAGGCCCCCACCATGTATCAAGATACTGGTGTATAAGCCTCCACATGTGTCCACATTCACCACCAAGTATCCATTTAACGCCAAGCCTCTTGGCCTCAGCGTATATCTTATAATGCAGCCTCCTGGCCATCTCATTGGATGTGAAGAAACCGAAGTTGCCTCCCTCTGAGGCATAGGTTGACCAGGTGTAGTCAAGCCCCAGTTCATGGAACAACATGAGGTATCCCATACATGTGTACACACCGGGCACACCGAAAAGGTCTCCCGAGGGGGTAACAAAGAGTATCTCTGCACCCTTACGATTGAATGTGGGTTCAATCCTTATGCCCGTTATCTCCTCTATGTCATCGCACATCATCTCAATGTTGCTCTGGATTGTATGGGGCTCAAGGCCAAGGTGATTCCCCTTGTGATAACAGTTCGCCACAGGGCCGGCGATCCAGTCCGTGTTGCAGCCAAGGAGATTTGTCAGCTCCCTGCCCATGATGGTTATCTCAGCGGTATCAATCCCGTAGGGGCAGAAGACAGAACAACGGCGGCACTCGGTGCACTGGTAGAAGTAGTACCACCACTCCTTGAAGACATCCATGGTCAGTTCCCTGGCCCCTGCCTTCTTGCCGAAGAGCTTACCTCCCGTGGTGAAGTACTTCCTGTAGACCGACCTTACCAGTTCAGCCCTCAATACGGGCATGTTCTTTGGGTCACCCGATCCAATAAAGAAATGACACTTGTCAGCACAGGCTCCGCATCTTACACATATATCCATGAAGAGACGGAAGGTACGGTACTTGTTCAGGCGGTCCTCCATCCCCTCAAGCACGATCTCCTTCCAGTTCTCGGGCAGTTTCCAGTCATCCTCATAGGGCTGCCACTCCCTTGGATTTGGCATATCCACTTCTTCAAGGTATTTTGGCCTTGCACCATAGCAATAGGTACCTGGCCTGAACTCCACCGGCACCTCTGTCCAGTGCTTCTCGGGTGGACTGTAGTCTATCTTTGCAAGTTCTTCTGGTTTTGGTGTCTTTGTCTTGGCCTTTGCCATGGTCTCACTCCTTTCCTTCAGATTCTTCTTCTGATGCTTCTTCCGTTTCCTTTGTCTCTAAGGGTTTCTCAACGGGTATTCCAACAGATACCATCTTTTCCCTGAACTCCTCCTCATATTCCTCGTAGGTATGAACCTTCACGGGATAAAGCCATGGATTCACATGTCTTACCATACGGCTGTTGTTCGCAAGATTTCTTGTCGGACTGAGGAAGATGCCTCCAAGATGTACAAGCTTACTGAAGGGGAAATAGGCAAAGAGAGTGCTCACAAGGAAGATATGGATATAGAAGATCGTTCCTATCCCATCAGGAACCGTGGGATTAAGCCTTGCAAGCCCCATTGTGAGCTCCTTGACCTTAATCACATCCACCCTGATGAAGTAACGCATCAAAATTCCTGTTGTGGCAATAGCCATGATCAAAAACAGGGGGAAATAGTCAGCAGGCAGTGAGATGTATCTCACAGAGGGTATATAGATCCTCCGGAGAAACAGATAGGTTGCTGCTCCAAGAAGAACAACCCCTGTCATCATCAGGTTTGGAAGCCCTATCTGGAGGAACCCGTCAAAGCTCTCAATGAGGCGAACAAAGGAGGGAACGGGATTGGTAAAAAGCCTGAGATGTCTTATCAAAACAACCAGAAAGGAATAATGGAATAGAATGCCACCAAGCCAGAGCCACTTGGCTGAGCCGTAGACAACCCGCTCACCGCTCCTCTGCATCTTCAGGTTCCTGAAGAGCGATCTGAAAAGGAGGACCTCAAGAGCCATCCTGAGGAATACCTCCCAGCCCGTGGCAGGACTCTCCAGCTTGCTGTACTTTATCCAGGGGAGGCTCTTCTGCTGACCACATGTGGTTGGGATCTTGAAGGGTACAGGTGTCTTTCCCCATTTAACCACACGGTAGATCAGGCCTATAAAAAAAGTAATTACCGCAAGGTAGGGGATTACGACACCGAATAAGGACTGAAGATGAGCACCCTTCACACCAACTAATGCAACAAGCACAAGTGCAATAACAACTCCTAAGGAAAACAAGGCACCCATTTATACAACCTCCTTTATTTTATAAATAATTTTTGAAACAACCATGGCTAATCTGAAACACCTTCCTGTCCATTACCAAGGTCTTTGGTGAGATTGGCCCTCTCAAGCAGCCTGTAGGTCATGTTTCTCAACTCAGTAGCCCTGAGGTCATAGAGTTTCTCCCTGCACTGCATATAGATATCAAAGGCGATCAGGGCAATATCATCAATCCTTGATTCAATAGTATGAAGTTCTTCATCCAGCCCCCTTTTTGATATCTCTTTAAGGAGTACATCTCTGATCACCCCCTTGAGCAGAAAGAGAAAACCAAGGGCCTGTGAAGGGGTAAAATCCTGGACAGCCCTTATTCTTATGATTCTGTCAAGAAAGGGAGAGACCTCTTTGATGTCAACACCATCCAGTATACTCTGGTAGATTCCTGATATACCCTCGGTGATTGCTGAACCCACGGGATTGGAGAAGGGGTCTTTCTCCTTGCGAAGAAATCTTGATGTTTCTTCAGGATAGGTCTGTAACAGGACATCAAACCACTTCTTTAGTATGACCTCTCTTCTGTCCTGTAAAAGGTCTTTGATCTCCATAATTCAGACGTGCCCTCTTGTTTACCTGGGTTGGCCTCCCTTGTGCAGGGATGCCAACCTCAAGTATTCAAATTTTCTAACCCCTCCCCGAAACATGAGGAGATATTATTATTTCTTGAATTATACGCAACCAGTTGGCTTGGGAAGCCCGGCATACCTACAGGCCTGTTTTGCAGGACCATCGGGGAATAACTGGTAGAGGTACTTTGTGTTACCCTTGTCAGGACCCATGGTTTTCTTGATCTCTTTCACAAGGATCTTGATCATTGGAGCGATCTGGTATTTGTTGTAATAGTCCCTGAGGAAGTTGATGATCTCCCAGTGCTCATCTGTAAGCTCAAGGCCATCCTGCTGTGCCATATAGTTGGCCAACTCGGGAGACCAGTCATCAAGATTCTGGAGATAGCCCTCCTCGTCCACCTCAATCTGTTTTCCCTGGAATTCAATAGTGGCCATCTTTTAACCTCCTTATCCTTAAAGATTTTAAGGCTTTCAAAAAGCCTCTATTACAATCACATATAGAAAAGTTATAAAACTTAATACAGATTACCAGAAACTGTCAAATTAAAAATATTAATTCAAATATTAACAAGGTTAATCTATTCACCTGTTAATTTTAAAAAGAGCAATATGCCTGTTTTCCCGGCATATCCAGTACCACCAGGTACAAGCCTGTGGGTCCTGGGGTTATATCTCAAGACCCTCTCCTCATAGCTTTCCCCCCTGGTCATGCTCATCGCCCTCTGCCAGTCACCCCCGCATAACTCCACAAGGGTCTCCATGAAAACCTCACCAAGATTCTTCCCCGTGGGGTCAAAGCCATAAACAGCCCCGCAGTCACACATACCGCCCGTAAAAAAACCCAGATCTGTAACTATCTCATGGGGCCTCTCAAAGAGCGCTCTGCAGAAGGGACATCTTGGCTCTGTCAGAACTGACTTATCTTCCCTTTGCCTCTTCCACAAGGTAAAACATTATATATCCATTCATACCTTTAAGTCAACTGAAATATATGACACAGAGACCTCTCAGGCCGTGTGCCCCTCATGCAGATACTCGTCAATAATCTCTATGGTATGAAAGACCCTTTCCTGCTCCAATCGCTTCAGGAACTGAAAGAGACATCCCGGGCATGATGTTACAACCACATCTGCACCTGCTGAGCGGAAGACATCCACATTTCTGCTGAGCATCTCCATTGATTTCTCACGATTCCTCAGGGCATAGGTCCCCGCAAGCCCGCAACAACCCATCTGGTAGTCCAGGAGTTTGATCCCCGCATGTTTTAGTATCCCCCTGGGCTCATCGTATTGTCCAAGACTGTAGAGGCTGTGACAGGGGTCATGGTAAAGTGCCGACAGGGAAATCCCTTTTCCCTTGTCTAATCTGTCAATCAGGAAGGTATTCACATCAATGATGTTCATGCCCTCGCCTGTAAGCCTCCTGTAATCCCCTGAGAGTATCTTGACACAGGTGGGACAGAGCGACACAATGGTATCAGCCTTGATTGCCCTGAAGCGGGAGATATTCCTACTTGCCAGCCTCCTTGCCTCCTCCATTAACCCCATCCCCAGCAGCGGTGCACCACAGCACTGCTCCCCTCTCAGGGTGACAACCTCATATCCAAGGCTGTTCGCCACCCTTACAAAGGCCTCACCAAGGTGGGGAAAGACAAACTCCACCATACAGCCCTTGAAGAGTGTCACCCTGCCCTTCTTTGTAATATCCCTGGAGGGGATGAATACATCGCCTGCATGAGAGAACCTGTAGCTTTCAAATGTAAAACCCCTGGGGATGATATGAGCCTTCTCAAGACGCCCCTTGAGAAGAGGAAAGAGCAGCCTTGCAAACCTGTGCCCCATAGCCCTGTGTCTGAAGGCACTGGACAGCAGTACCCCCCATCTCCTGTTGAAGGGATCGTATCCCTTCAGAAAGGCCCTGCCATTGTAGAGTGCAAGCATTATATCAACCCCGGCAGGGCACCGTTTCTCACAGGCACCACAAAGGAGACAGCTGTATATCCTTTCAGCTATCTCTTCTGATGGATGGGCCTGGTTGCTGTAGAGACAAGACAGGAGATACAGGCGGCCCCTTGGGGATTTTGATTCACTGCCCTCTGTCAGATAGGTGGGACACTCTGCCTTGCAGCTTCCACAGAGAACACACCTTTGGAGTACTGACAGTATTTCATCTCTCTTATTCATTCCTGAGCAGTCTGTTCAGTTTCCCGCTCTTGAAACCCTCAAGGTCAAGGGAGACGAACTTGTACCCTATCCTCAGGAGTTCATCCACAACCCTCCTCCTGAGTTCATTGTCCATGAATCTGTTGATATCCTCCTCTGTAACCTCAATCCTTGCAAGATATCCATGATGCCTCACCCTCAGGTCTTTAAAGCCAAGTGACCTTAGAAAGTCCTCCGCACTTGCAACCATCCTCAGCCCCTCAGCGGTGATCTCAACCCCGTAGGGAAATCGGGAAGACAGACATGGGGAGGAGGGCCTGTCCCAGCTCTTCAGCCCGAACCTCCTTGAAAGCTCCCTGATTTCCTCCTTTGTCAGGCCTGCCTCCATCAAGGGGCTCCTTACATTGTACCTCTCCCTGGCCTTCAGGCCAGGCCTGTAATCCTCTGCATCATCTGCATTGCTTCCCTCAATGATCCACTTTATATCCGTATCCTTTATCATATCCTTTATGGAACGAAAGAGGGTATCCTTGCAATAAAAGCACCTCATCTCGTTATTGACACAAAACTCCCTCCTCTCAAGCTCGTTTGTTTTAATAAACCTGCTGGGGATACCCAGTTCGGAGACAAAGGCAAGGGCAGCTTCAACATCCTCCTTCGGCATGGTGGGAGAGAGGGCCGTTATGGCAATTGAGTTTATGGAGCTGTCCTTCACAGCGTAGAGGAGAAAGGAGCTGTCCACCCCGCCTGAATAGGCAACAGCTACGCTCTTGAGGCCCTTCAGTATCCCAATGAGTCTGCTGTATTTTTCATACATCAAAGCACGGTAATGTTATAGTTTTCCTGGTGTATGCTTGAATCCTCTTTGATTATAATATTGATTCCCTTTCTTCTCTCTATGGTCTCAATGGCATAACTTTCCTCATCTGTAAGGATATCGGCAACCTCGGGATGGGCGGTTATTATGACCTTTGTACCCCTGGGAGCGGTAAGGCGGTCAAGTTTTCGTAGTATCTCAAAGGATATCGTCTCCGGTGACATCACGAATCCTTTCCCCTCGCAGTATGGACAGGGATCACAGAGTGTCCTGCCAAGGCTCTCCCTGACACGCTTGCGTGTCATCTGTATAAGCCCGAGTTCGGATATATTGTATATGGTGTTTTTGGCCTTGTCCCTCTTCATTGCCTCCCTGAAGGCATTGAAGAGCTTCTCCCTGTGCTCCGGGCTCTCCATGTCAATGAAATCAATAATTATTATCCCGCCAAGGTTTCTTAATCTTATCTGGTAGGCGATCTCCTTCACTGCCTCAAGATTTGTCTTCAGGATTGTCTCCTCAAGGTTTTCCTTGCCCACGTACTTGCCTGTATTCACATCAATCACTGTCATTGCCTCTGTCTGGTCTATGACAATGTATCCACCGGATTTCAGCCAGACCTTCCTGCCGAGTGCCCTGGATATGTCAAGCTCCACGCCAAAGGCGTCAAAGAGTGGCTCCTGGCCCTCGTAAAGCTCAATCCTGTCAGAGAGCTTCGGGAAATAGGAGTTAACAAACTCCTTTATCCTCTTGTACTCATCCACGGAGTCAATCACAACCCTCTCCACATCCCTGCTCATGAGGTCCCTTACGCTCCTGACGATCAGGTCAAGGTCACTGTACAGTAGATGGGGTGCGGAGACCCTCTGTTTTTTCTCCTGGATGTTCTGCCAGAGCATCATGAGAAACTCAAGATCGTTCCTCAGTTCTTCCTCATCAGCACCCTCGGAAGCGGTCCGCACAATGAGACCATAGCCCTCGGGTTTCATACCCTCAACAAGCTCCTTCAGCCGCTCCCTCTCATGCTCATCGGTTATACGCCTGGAGATACCCACATGTTCAAGATCAGGCATCAGAACAAGGTATCTGCCGGGTATGGTTATGTAGGAGGTAACCCTTGCCCCCTTTGTACCAATGGGATCCTTTGCAACCTGCACAAGAAGCTCCTGCCCCTCCCTGACAAGATCCTCTATTGGCACGTCAGACCTGCCTTTCTTCAGATGGAGCTGTAGCTCCTCCTCACCGTTTTCCTCCTCAAGGAATGGGGCATATGCTTCTATGTCTGCCTTTATGTCTGCCACATAGAGGAAGGCTGCCTTTTCCAGTCCAATATCAATGAAGGCGGACTGCATTCCCGGAAGCACCTTGAGGACCCTGCCCTTGTAAATATTACCCACGAGGGAGGCATCCCTCTTCCTTTCCACATAAAACTCAACTATCTGTCCATTTTCAAGAAGTCCGACCCGTACTTCATTGAATGTGACATTTATTAAAATTTCACCTGGCATCAAGACTTCATGTCAATCAGATCCATGGGCGTTATCCAGCCTTTCTTCCAGCCATATAATGCCCTCCGCCTGACCTTCAGGCCCTCCACGGGGACACCGAATATCCCCTCAAGGCAGTCCTTTAACCTCACCTTCCTGTCCTTCAGATCCTTGAGTTGTATTATAACTGTATTTTTATTAATTATATCAAACTTTTCTATAAAATCACTAAAAGTCCTATCCCTGAGATTAAGCCTTCTTTCTCCGTCCGGTAGTCCTATCTCATACTCATACATGCTGACAAAGCTGCTGATGGAGGGCAACCTCCTGAAAAAGAAGCCCATCCTGTTTATCCTGATCCCTTCAGGCAGCTCCCTGTTGATCCTCTCGTGATAGAGTGTAATATCAAAAGGTGGATAGACCTCTACATCAAGATACTCTCTCTGCCCCTCAACGCCTACACTGAGGGGTGGACCAAAGGATACCTTTGGCATGGGATGAAAACCCTCCGTATAGCAGAGAGGGACACCCGCCCTTCTGAATGCCCTTAGCATTGCGGCGGAGAGTTCAAGGTGTGAAAGGTACCTCATCTCCCCAAGCTTTGAATACTCCATCCTCACCTTTACAGGTTTAAACCTGCTGGGTCCCTCCCTCTGTGGAGGGATGAAACCGATATTGTCAGCAGAGAGATACTGGCCGCTTTTGCATCCGAGCCCGCACCCCTGGCATCTGACCACATTACAATCAACCGTCACCCTTGCCCGAAGTGCTGTATTGTACTCCTTTTCCAGGAACTCCTTTTTCACCCCATTGTCAATAAAGTCCCAAGGCAGGGACTCATCAGATGGGTAGTCTCTTAGAGCATACCCTCTTATATCAATACCTGTCCTGTCCATTGCCTTTAACCAGCAGTTGTAGTCAAACTCATCAGACCAGCCCTCAAGGTAGGCCCCTTCACGCCATACCTCATAAAGCAGATCCGAGAGTCTGCCATCACCACGGGAGAGAGCCGCCTCTATGAGGCTCATCTTGAGGTCATGGTGCTTGAATTTAACCTGCTTTGGCATGTTTTTCCTGATAAGAGCCAGCCGATGAAGCAGCAGATCCTCATTGCACTGCCCTACCCACTGGAAAGGTGTATGGGGCTTCGGGACGAAGGGCGACACACTCACCGTGATATTTACACCCTTTCTGGTCACTGTCCTTGCAATCTTTCTTGCCCTTGCAGCCATCATTGCAATCCCCTCAACATCCTCATCCCTCTCCCCGGGCAGGCCTACCATGAAGTAGAGCTTGACATTCAACCATCCTTCATTGAAGAGCATCCATAGCGCCTTCTCAAACTCCTCCTCGCTGAACTCCTTGTTAATTATCCTTCTCAGCCTTTCAGAGCCAGCCTCTGGTGCTATCGTAAAGCCTGACTTTCTTACTGACTTGATCTCCTTCAACAGTTCCTGATTTACAGCACCCACCCTGATTGATGGAAGGGAAAGGGATATCTTCCTGTCAGAGAACTCCCTGTTGAAGGCCCTGAGCAGGGGTAGTAGCTGGGTATAGTCGCCCGCACTGAGTGATGTAAGCGAGACCTCGTCGTAGCCGGTACTGTCAATGGACTGTCTGGCTATATTCAGAACCGTCCTTGGACTTCTCTCTCTGAGGGGCCTGTAGATCATGCCTGCCTGGCAGAACCTGCAACCCCTTGTGCAGCCCCTGGAGAGCTCTATGTTTATCCTGTCGTGTACGATCTGTGTATAGGGCACCACAGGCCTTGTAGGATAGGGGGCTGAGTCAAGGTCATCTATGTATCTCCTTCTAACCCTTCCGGTGGAATAACCCGGCACATAGAACCCCTCAATCCCTGAGATGCCTCTTAATATCTCCTCCCTTGATGAGCCCCTGAGAGCCAGAAATGCATCAAGCAGTTCCACAACCGCCTCTTCAGCATCTCCTATGCAGAAGGCATCAACAAAACCCTCAAGCGGCAGGGGGTTTGAAGCTGAAGGCCCGCCTGCGATTACTATGGGGGCTGTACCATCACGGTCTGACCTGAAGGGTGCAATCCCACCGAGGTCAAGCATCTCAAGCACTGTTGTATAGGAGAGTTCGTACTGAAGCGATATACCCACTATATCAAATTGATGTAGCGGTGTGTTTGTCTCAAGGGAGGCAAGCCTCATACCCTCTTTTCTCATATAGTCCCTCAGGTCCCTTCCAGGTGCAAACACACGCTCCGCTGATGCATAGGGGATGTTGTTGATTATATGATAGAGTATCTTCAGGCCAAGATGAGACATCCCTATCTCATAGAGATCAGGAAACAGCAGGGCCACCCTGATTGCAGCATCTTTTTTCTTTATTACATTTATTTCACTGTCTATATATCGGCTTGGCTTTCTGAATTCCACCAGGTTCATATCCCACTCCTTCCATATTTGATCCCCATCAATGTGAACTCCCAGAGCAATAAAGTTCAATAAATCCTTCGCAAGAAACCGGCTATTGCCTGTGCAAGCATTTTGCCACCCCTTGAGATTGCCGGTTTTATCATCCCCTTATGTAATGTTACAACGGGTGTATACCTGAACTTTGCAAGCAACCTCCCTGTGGTAGCATCTGTAATTGTGCCATCTAAAACAAATGAAAGCCTCCATTTCTCCTCCCCTGAAAACCATCCACCACCCACAGACTGTATCACAGGGTTTGTCACGCTGGTTCTCAGGATAAGCTGTCCTGGCTCCACCAGATCAATATCATCCTCTATGTAGACATCCTCAAAGAGCCCGTATTCCTTCAGGGCATCTGATATGTCCCTTGAGAAGGCCTCGGTGAAGAAGCAGCCCTTTCCTTCAAAATAGGGCCTTAGTTCTTCATCAGGGAGGTTAAGACTGTCAAAATCGCATTGGGGATGGAGAATTATTATGCCATCATAATCATCTGAAAGCCTGCGGTCTGTAAAGACCCTTTCATGGGTCTCCTCTTCTGCAGGTCTGGCAGAGGGCCTCCCTGCAATACCCTTTAATGTTGAGGCACAACCGCAGGATACAAGGATGACAAGGACAAATACAATCTTTATATACCTGTTATACACCACTTTTTATATCTGGTCAGCACGGGTTCAGGGCTGAAGCTATTTTGCAGAACGCCGTCTCCTGGAAAGGGGAATGTATCTCTTCATCCCCTTAAGCGATGATACATAGGCAGGTCTTATTAATTTACCCTGGATTATCTCCTCAATCCTATGGGCTGACCAGCCTGCAACCCTTGCCATTGCAAAGATGGGCGTATATAATTCACGGGGTATACCCATCATGTCATAGATAAACCCTGAATAAAAATCCACATTGGGGCATACCTTTCTGCCCTTCTTTTTCTTTACAGCCTTTACTGCCAGCCGGCCAACCTTCTCATAGAGTTCATACTCTTCTGAACGTCCCTTCATCTCTGCCAGTATCTTTGCCTTTTCCTTGAGTATCTGCTCCCTTGGATCGGATATGGTATAGACCGCATGCCCGATACCATAGATCTTGCCAGAGCCATCACCGGCCTTCCTGTCAAGTATCCTTTCAAGATACTGGTATATCTCCCCCTCATCATGCCAGTCTTTCACGTTTGCCTTTATCTCATCCATCATCTTCATAACAGAGGCGTTTGCACCACCATGGAGGTACCCGGCAAGCGATGCAACACCTGCACATATGGCCATATAGGTGTTGGTCTTGCTTGATGATACAGTTCTGACTGTAAAGGTTGAGTTATTGCCACCCCCATGTTCTGCATGTAAAATCAACATGATATCAAAGAGGTGCGCCACGAACTCATCCGGCACCTCTCCATGGAGCATATAGAGAAAGTTCTGGGCTGTGCTCAGTTCAGGGTCAGGCTCTATAAAGATGGTATCCCCGTTGTCACGGAGAACACAGTAGTTATATGCAACAATTGTGGGAAACTTTGCTATCAGGTCAACACACTGACGGGTGACATCCCTTATGTCTGTTGAGCATGGATTCGGGTCAAACTTGTGCAGTGCTGCCACTGCTGCATGCAGTGCGCCCATCTGGTCATCATTCTCTGTATTGAAACGTATGATCTTTTTTGCAAGCTCAGGCAATGCCCTCCGCTCTGCAAGTATGTTTTCAAACCTCTCAAGGCAGTCCCTGTTGGGCAGTTCTCCCGTGAGGAGGAGATAAACAACCTCTTCAAAACCATACCTCTTTTCCTTCTCAATGGTCTTGACAATCTCCTCCACATCATAGCCACAGTAGTAGAGCTTGCCTGGCACGGGGTGGCTTTTGCCCCATTTGTCCTTCTCATAGCCGATCACCTGGCCCTTGCTTGTGATACCCACCACGACACCTGTGCCGTCAAAATTCCTGAGGCCTAATTTTATGTTCTTTTTCCTCACAAGCTCCGGGTCTATCCTGTCGTGCCTTTCCTCAAGCTCTGCGATCTTCTGCAAGAAATTGTCCATTGATTCATCCTCCTGGTTTGCTTAGAGACAATTGAGTCAAAAAGAGAACATGAAAGTTAATGTTTGTATTTGAATTTTATATTATAACACAAAGGTATGGGTTACATAGAAGGCTATCAGGTCATCCCGCCATCAACAGATATATATGAACCAGTAATATAGCCCGCCCTATCGGAGGCAAGAAAGAGGGCAGCTTCAGCCACCTCCTCTGTGGTGCCAAACCTTTTCATTGGTATCAGATCCAGGAACTCCTGCCTGAGTTTCTCGCTCATCTTCTCCGTCAGTTCTGTCTCAATCACTCCAGGACTGAGGGCATTCACGGTTATACCAAGGCGTGCAACCTCACGGGCAAGTGACCTGGTAAAGCTCAGGATCCCCCCCTTTGAAGCAGCATAGTTTGTCTGTCCCGGTCTCCCCATAAGGGCTGTGGGAGATATTATGTTTATGATCCTGCCCCATTTCTCCCCTATCATGGGCCTTAAAGCAGCCTTTGAGCAGTTGTACACCCCTGTGAGGTTTATATCAATCACCCTGCGCCAGTCCTCTTCCTTCAGTAGCATAAGCAGTGAATCCCTGATAATACCTGCGTTGTTGACCAGTATATGCAGGGAATCCGTCTCCTGCAGCAGCGTCTGGTACATCTTCTGCACCTCGTTGTAATCAGACACATCCGCCTTCAGGGCCATCCCGAATCCGTTGATCTCCGTGAGTTCCCTTACCGTATCCTCTGCTGCCTCCTCATCCGAGGAATAATTCACAGCCACCCTTGCACCTGCCCGGGCAAGTCCAAGAGCAATGGATCTGCCTATACCCTTTGTGCCGCCTGTGACAAGGGCGACTTTCCCCTGCAATTCATATAGCAAAGAAAGGCCCTCCTGATCTAAAGGTCTCTGTCTTTCAATTGCCTCAGATATTCATCCCATTCAATGGGAAGCATGTACTTCTTTTTGTTATTGCAATCCTTGCAGGCAGCCACGATGTTGGACTTAACGCTCTTTCCACCCCTGATCAAAGGAACAATATGGTCCATTGTCAACTCCGAGGGTTTGAACCTTCTCCCACAATAGTAACAACTCCCCTGTGCCTTCTTCTGCCGCCACCATCTTGTGGCCTTTAATCTCCTGGCCTTCTCCCTTTCCCTTCTTATCTCCTCATCCGTCACTTCAGAGAAGAAATAATACTCCACATTTTTCATGTTAAAATTATAGCATAGTTCCGGCCTCCTTCTCATCCCTTTCCAAGGACAGCCTCTTTTTGGATATAATAGAACAATACAATTGACTTTCCAGGAGATCTGAATGATAGGCATTATCGGCGGAAGCGGACTTTATGAGATTCCAGGTTTCAGAGAATCTGAACGGGTCAGGATCAATACCCCCTTTGGTGAGCCTTCTGATGAATTTATTATCGGCAGTATTGGCAGTCGGGATGTGGTCTTTCTCTCACGCCATGGCCATGAGCATGCAATACCACCCCACAGGGTAAACTACCGTGCAAACATCTGGGGATTCAGGGAGATAGGTGTAAAAAGGATCATGGCCGTCAATGCTGTAGGTGGAATTAATACACGTTACAGACCTGGTGACATAGTGCTGCCTGACCAGATAATAGACTTCACGAAAAACAGAGGGCAGACCTTTTATGATGGACCCCGGGTAGTACATATAGACTTTACAGAACCTTACTGCAGCGAGATGAGGAGCGTACTCCTCTGCACTGACGGGGGCATACTTGACGGCGGCACCTATATCTGCACAGAAGGGCCAAGGCTTGAAACAGCCGGTGAAATAGCCTTCTACAGAAATATCGGTGGGCACATGGTGGGCATGACACAGATGCCAGAGGCAGCCCTTGCGAGGGAGGCCACCCTGTGTTATCTCTGCATTGCCGTGATAACAAACTATGCTGCCGGTATAACCAGGGAAAGGCTGACCACCACAGAGGTGGTGGAGACCATGAAACAGAGCACAGAGCGGGTAAAACAGATCATCGCCTCTGCTGTTGAGATCATGCCCGTGGACAGGCAATGTAGCTGTAAGGATGCACTGAGGGATGCGGAGCTATAAAGATGGAGAAGGTACTTGTCATAGAGGATAAAAGATCAATGGCCAGGATGCTGCAGACAGGCCTTGAAGCAGAGGGTTACCTCTGTATTGTGGCCTACAATGGCAAAGAGGCACTAAATATGATAGACAGGGAACAGCCTGAACTTATCATCACTGATCTCAAGCTTCCCGATATGGACGGCCTTACGATACTGAAGCAGCTGAGACAACAGGAAGTTGAGACCCCTGTAATCATAATGACAGCCTTTGGATCCATAGAGATCGCTGTTGAGGCAATAAAGGAGGGTGCCTTTGATTTTGTCCCCAAGCCTTTTGATATGGACCATCTGCTTTTGATCATCAGGAGGGCACTTGACACAAGAAGGCTTTACCGGGAGAATCTGCTTCTCAAGGAGGAGATGGCAACACACAAAGGCATGCCCGAGATAGTGGGCAAAAGCCGTGCAATAGCCGATGTCCTTGAGAAGGTCAGAAAGGTGGCACCTGCAAAGACCACTGTGTTGCTTCAGGGTGAGAGCGGCACAGGCAAGGAGCTCTTTGCAAGGGCGATACACTACATGAGCCCCAGGGCAAAGGGGCTCTTTGTACCCATCAACTGCGCTGCGATCCCCCGGGACCTCCTTGAGTCAGAGCTCTTCGGTTATGAAAAGGGTGCCTTTACCGGTGCATCCCACAGGAAGCTTGGCAAATTTGAGCTTGCCCACAATGGCACCATATTCCTTGATGAGATATCCGAGCTGGATACCTCCCTTCAGGCAAAACTGCTCAGGGTGCTTCAGGACCAGATTATTGAAAGGATCGGTGGCACAACACCTGTTCAGATAGATGTCAGGGTGGTGGCAGCAACCAACTCAGATCTGCTCCGTGCGGTAAGGGAGGGGAGGTTCAGGGAAGACCTCTTTTACAGGCTTAATGTATTCCCCATAGTTATCCCCCCGCTGAGGGATCGCAAAGAGGATATACCCGCCCTATCAGAGTATTTCATAGAAAGGTTTTCAAAGGAGATGAAGACAAAGCCCCGGAGGCTTGCACCTGATGCCCTGAAGCTGCTGATGCAGTACGACTGGAAAGGAAACGTAAGGGAGCTTGAAAATACAATTGAGCGGGCAATGATCCTTGCCGATGGGGACATGATACTGCCAGAACATATAACACTGATGAGTATAGAGAGAACGTCTGCCTCCCTTGAGAACATTCCCATGGAGGGCAGCCTTGAGGAGACCACAAAGGCTGCAATCAGAATTGCCGAGAGTGAAAGGATACGAAGGGTCCTTAATGAGACACGCTGGAACAAGACAAAGGCAGCGGAGATACTCCAGGTTAGCTACAAGACCCTACTGACAAAGATAAAGGAGTACGGGCTTGAGTGAATACAGGCTTGATGTGCTTGTGGTTGATGATGAGCCACTGCAGAGGGATATCCTCCAGACCATCCTCAGGGAAGAAGGTTATGATGTGGAAACCGCATCCTCTGTTGATGAGGCACTCCAGGTTGTAAAGGAGAACCCACCAAAGATCATACTTACTGACCTGAAGATGCCTGACAGATCAGGAATGGAGCTGCTTGATGAGATCAACAACATGAAGCCTCATGCACCGCCTGCTATCATCATCATGACCGCCTTTGGCACTATCTCATCAGCTGTGGAGGCCATAAAAAAAGGCGCTTATGACTATCTAACCAAGCCTCTTGACAAGGAGACGGTTGTCTACAAAGTCAAACAGGCACTGGAGAGACAGAACCTCCTCTATGAAAATCTCCAGCTTAAGGATGCACTCTATGAGAAATTCAATATACAGGGGATAGTGGGGAAGTCCTCGGTCATGAAGGAACTTATAAATACAATGAAGAAGGTAGCCCCGACAAATGCCACCGTGTTGATCCTTGGCGAAAGCGGTACCGGTAAGGAGCTTGTTGCACGGGCATTGCATTACAACAGCCCAAGAAGGAACAGACCATTCACAGCTATAAACTGCGCATCCATACCGGAGAATCTCCTTGAGAGCGAACTCTTCGGCTATGAGCCAGGCGCATTTACTGGTGCCACCTCAAGAAAACGGGGCCTTATTGAGGCAACAAGCGGCGGCACCCTCTTCCTTGACGAGATAGGGGATATGCCCTTAAACCTCCAGGCAAAGCTGCTGAGGGTTCTCCAGGATGGCGAGGTAAGAAGGCTGGGTGGCAAGGAGAGCTTCAAGGTGGATATCAGAACAGTTGCAGCAACCCATCAGGATCTGGAGAGGCTTGTAGATGAAGGCCTCTTCAGGCAGGACCTTTACTACAGACTGAGGGTTGTCACACTCAGGATCCCACCCCTGAGGGAAAGGAAGGAGGATATACCACTCCTGACAGATTTTTTTATAGAGAGATTTTCCCGTGAGTACGGGAGGGAATTGAAGGGGATG
>DROX01000017.1 GCA_011321725.1 Nitrospirota bacterium
AGTGTGGATGTGGTGGTCTGTGATGGTTTTATCGGCAATGTGGCCCTGAAGATAAGCGAGGGGCTTGCAGAAACCATACTGAGAATGCTGAAAAAGGAAATTGCAGACATAATCACGGGCCGGATGGCCTATATGCTGATTAAACCGGCCATCAAAAACTTCAAGAAAAAGACGGATTATTCAGAGTATGGCGGTGCACCCCTTATGGGAATCAATGGCACCTGTATCATCAGCCATGGAAGGTCAACTGCCAAGGCAATCAGAAACGCATTGAAGGTTGCGAATAAATTTGCAAAAGAGGGTTTCAAGGACATTATCATAAAGGAGCTTACCAGATACAAGAATCAGATAAAATCTTCCCGTGAAGAACCGGCTGTTCAGGGGGTTGTCTAATTGTACAGATCGCGGATAATCTCTACAGGTTCCTATCTTCCGGAGAGGGTCCTGACAAACTTTGATCTGGAAAAGATGGTGGAAACCTCTGATGAGTGGATCAGGGAGCGCACCGGCATAAGGGAAAGAAGGATCGCTGCCCCGGAGGAGGCGGCATCGGACCTCGCACTGTCAGCCTCAAAGGCTGCCCTCAGAAGGGCCGGACTCAGGGCAAAGGAGCTTGATCTTATCATCCTTGCCACAGTAAGTGGTGATATGCCCCTGCCATCCACTGCCTGCATGTTACAGAAGAAGCTGAAGGCAAAGGGAATCCCTGCCTTTGATATAAACGCAGCATGCTCGGGTTTTATTTATGCCCTCTCCGTGGCAGATGCCTACATACGTAGTGGTACCTACAGCAGGATCCTGGTGGTGGGCACAGAGGTGCTCTCACGCTTTACAGACTGGCAGGACAGAACCACCTGTGTCCTCCTTGGCGATGGTGCCGGTGCGGTCATACTGGAACGAACAAGACAGAAGAGGGGGATCCTTGATATAAAGATCCATGCTGATGGTAACTACTGGGAGCTCCTTCATGTACCTGCCGGTGGTTCAAGGCTTCAGACCTCTGAGGAAACGGTCAGGGAAAGGCAGCATTTTATAAAGATGAAGGGTAACGAGACCTTCAAGATTGCTGTAAGGACACTGGAAAGGCTCGTTGTGGATACATTGAAGGACAATAACATCAGAGCTGAAGAACTTGCCCTGTTGATTCCCCATCAGGCGAACCATCGTATAATAGCTGCCACAGCCAACCGTCTGGGGATCGGTCTTGACAGGGTGATGCTCAACCTTGACAGATACGGCAATACATCTGCAGCCTCCATCCCCATTGCCCTTGATGAGGCGGTAGGGACAGGTCGTATAAAGGATGGTGATTATATACTGCTTGAGGCATTTGGCGGTGGGCTGACCTGGGGTTCGGCACTGATTAAGTGGTAAACCCTATAGCCCGTGGAGTGTATTGACAATGGTCTGGTCCTTCCCCCTTATCTTTGCTGCATAAAGGGATTTATCAGCAGCCTTGATAAGCTCTGCCACAGTCTCACCTGACTCGGGATACATGGCTACACCGATACTGATGGTAATGGATTTTCTCGGGAAATGCCTCCAGGTGGGTGGTATAAGCTCTTTCACGGCCTGGCGGAGCCTCTCGGCCACCTTGTAGGCCTCTGCTGATGAGGTCTGGGGCATGATAATGGCAAACTCCTCACCACCATAACGCACGACTATGTCATTGGCCCTCACGGTGCTGGTCATAATGATGGCAAGCTCCTTCAGTATATGGTCACCCGCGATATGGCCTTCCGTGTCATTAAAGAGCTTGAAATCGTCAATATCAATGATGGCCAGGCTGAAGGGGAGGTTGTATCTTTTTGCCCTCATATATTCCTCATTCAATCTCACATCAAAATACCGTCTGTTGTACAGACCTGTAAGGGGGTCGGTTATTGAGAGTTCCCTCATCTGCTCTGAAAGGCTGTAGCACTCGGAGAGTTTTATCAACATGGCGGCATGAGATGCAAACTGGCTTAGTACAAAGAGGTCTTCATCAGTGAAGGGCATCCCCTTTTCCTTGTCCGAGAGATTGAGCACACCCACTACCTCATCGCCTATCTTCAGGGGGACACTAACAGAGAAGAGGCTCTTGTAGAAGGCCTTTGGTCTGACCCCGTAGCGGTTGAGATCATCATATCCCTTTATCAGGACGGGAACACCCTCCTCGTAGACCTTCCCTGCAATCGCCTCACCCTTGCTTATCTTTACATTTTCCATGAGGTATTTGTTTATCCCTCTGATGGCTGCCACACTCAGGTAGCCATTGTCGGAGGGTAGCATGAGAGAGCATTTCTCGGCACCCACAAGTGAGGAGGCCTCATTGACAATTGCATCCAGGAGCTGCTGCCGTGACTGGTAAAGAAAGTAGAGCTTTGATGTCTTCAGATACAGGAGGTTCAGCATGTTTGCCTGCTCCCTGTGCCTGTGCCCTATATCGCGGATGCTGCAGAGATAGGCGGTGAGTCTACATATGTACTGGATTGACTGGAAGGCATCCCTGTCAAGGATGGTATTAAATATTGCAAGCATTCCGAAGAGTCTGTCTTCAAACGTGAGAGGGAAGAGATACATGGAGAGAATCTCGTCAGGCAGCTTGTATCTCAGCAGTTCATAGTTGTCAAGGACGGACATGGGTCTGCCCGTCTCTATCATCCCCCTGACCACAGGGCTGTTAGCAGGGATCTTGAAGTCACGGAGCTGCTCTGACCTCCTGCCACCTGAGACCTTTACAGAGAAGTCACCGTTTTCCCTGTAAAGCATTGCTGCCGTATCCACATCAAAAAGAAACAGTATGGATGAGAGTACCTCCTGTGATATGTCTTCCACGGTGGCATCTGTTTTGAGGCTGGCAGCAAGAGAGATTATGGTCTTTGCCCATCTCCACCGTTTGTTGAGCTCTGAGACCTTGTAGTTCTGGTTCAGAAATTCCTCAAGGAGATGCTGTATCTCATACATAACAGACTGGATCTTGTGGGAAGGGATTATTGTTACCTTTTCCTGCCAGCTCAGAATTTCTGTATCCTTTAGACCCAACTCAGCTGCTCTGCGCTTGTAAAAGGAGATGAAGTCATGAAGGGATGTATAAAACCCCTCTGCAACAAGAATGAGCATAATCTCGTGCACTCTTACAGGAATAAAAAGGTGGTACTGGTTCGTAAAGGACTGTACAACAAAGGGTGTTTTTCTTTTTAATGCGAGGCTATAGTTCCTGGTGAAAAATTCATTGTATAATCCAGCTCCCTTTTTGTTCATCTTTATTGCAGCCAGGAGGGGGTCGTCCTGGGTGGAGGCTATAATCTCGTTTCCCTTGTCATCATAAAGATGATAGGCAAGGTCGGTTAACACATTCAGTGATTTTAAGGTTTTTGATAACCCGCTGAAATTCAAAGCAAATATGTTCCCCATTTTAGAATCCAAAAAAGCTGATGTCAAGACAATGGTTGATTAAAGAAAGCTTACATCAATGTAAAACAACCTGAAATCCCCATTTTTCGGTCAAGACCTAAATATTTTTGCAAAAATTATTCCTGATGCTTTTTGAGAAAGGGTTCTATAATCTCCAGGGGTAGCGGGAATATTATGGTTGAGTTCTTTTCCGAAGATATCTCCGTAAGTGTCTGCAGGAACCTTAACTGCAGGGCAGAGGGTTGTGTAGCGAGTATCTTGGATGCATCAGCCAGTTTCTGAGCAGCCTGGAACTCACCATCAGCATGGATAATCTTCGCCCTTCTTTCCCTCTCGGCCTCAGCCTGTCTGGCGATTGCCCTGAGCATCTCCTGGGGCAGATCAACATTCTTCACCTCCACAGCGGTTACCTTGATACCCCAAGGCTCGGTCTGAAAGTCGATAATTTTCTGAAGCTCTGCGTTGACCTTGTCTCTTTTGGAGAGGAGCTCATCCAGCTGTGTCTGGCCGATCACACTTCTCAGGGTGGTCTGGGCTATCTGACTTGTGGCGAAATAAAAGTCCTCCACCTCGGTAATTGCCTTGATAGGATCCATAACCCTGAAATACACAACTGCATTAACCTTAACAGAGACATTGTCTTTTGTTATAACATCCTGAGCTGGTACATCCATGGTAACAGTTCTCAGGCTTACACGTACGAGCTTATCAATGATTGGCCAGATGATCACCAGACCTGGACCCTTCACAGGGATGATCCTTCCCAGCCTGAAGACCACACCACGTTCATACTCCTTCAGTATCTTGATGGCACTTGTGAGAAAGTAGATGATGACAAAGGCTACAAATATTATGCTTAATAGTTGTGGTGGAAATATCATTGCCTTACCTCCTTCTTTTATTGTCTTTTTACCTTGATACGGAGTCCGGAAACAGACTCCACCCTGATACGCTCTCCCTTCTTTATGGGTTCGTCACTGTAGGCCTGCCAGTACTCTCCCCTTACGAGGGCCATGCCATCCTTGTAGATATCCGTATGGGCCAGTCCTTCAATGCCCACAAGACCCTCAACGCCTGTAACAGGCTTTCTCTTCCAGGCCTTTAGGGCAAGCCCTACTGTTACACTGAAGAAAAGGGCTGTCAGAAGGGCAGCAGGAAGTATGAGATAGATGGAAAGCTTCAGGAAAGGCCCGGGGCTTTCAAAGAGCATCAGTGAGCCGATAATCATGGATATGAGCCCTCCTATTGTGAGCACCCCGTGAGAGGTAATCTTTACCTCCAGTACGAACATTATGATGGCAAGAATTATGAGCAGCAGCCCGGCATAATTCACAGGTAGTGTCTGGAAGGCATAAAAGGCGAGGATGAGACAGATACCCCCTACCACTCCAGGGAATATTGCCCCGGGGTTCGTAAGCTCAAAGAAGAGCCCGTAGAAACCCAGAAGCATCAGTATGTATGCAACGTTTGGATTACTGATCATGGCAAGTATCTTCAATCTGATGCCCATCTCTTCACGAACCAGGGCTGCATCCTTTGTATGGAGTGTCTTTTTACCAGAGAGTGTATTCACTTTTCTTCCATCAATGGCCTTCAGCAGGTCTGTCAGGTTATTGCTGACCATATCTATAACGCCCAGCTTGAGTGCTTCAGAGGCTGTTATGGACACGCTCTTTCTTACCGCCTGCTCTGCCCA
>DROX01000018.1 GCA_011321725.1 Nitrospirota bacterium
ACAAAAGACTCAGGGAGGCCCAGATATCAATTTAACAATAAAATTTCTTGTAACATATCTGTTCCGACCTCTGACTTCTGTATTGTCATTGTCGGGCCACGACCTGATAGTCAAACATATGTGTCATTGCCGTGCTTGACACGGCAATCCACAGTCCTTTAAATACAAAAGACTGGATTCCCCATTATTAAAAACGTAAATGAAACTCTTAAACATCACAAAACAAATAATTTTCCATAATTAACTACCCCATTATTATTTTTTGTCTCAATGTGTATCCAATGGTTACACTGAGTAATCTGGATATGTATCCATGGGTAACTATAAAATTAATTCTTTTATCCAGCAAAAATTTAAGAACCAAGAACAAAGCACTAAGCACTAAGAACGAAGAACAAAGAACAAGGAACCCAATAAAACCCAATTAACACTATAAACCAAATAGACGAAACAAACGAGACCAACGAAAATAACGATAAAAACGAAATCAACGAAACCAACGATAAAAAGGGGAACCCTATGAAAAAACCGATCCTTATAATTGAAAAAGACAATATATCCCATCCCTTCAAGGTATTACTATCTCTTGACGGATACCCTGTTGAGGTTACACAGGGCATATCAACCAATATTGAAGCAGAAAAATACTCGCTCCTCATTACATCTGACAGGTACTTAATAAACAATTACGACAAGATAAGGAACTTCAACATACCTTTTCTGGTGGTATCTTCAAATGGTAATACACTTCAGGATCACATAATAAAAACAGCAAGACACGCCCATATTCTTAACAGCCCTGTAGATTTCAAACAGTTCAGGACAACGGTTAGAGAGTTGACAGGGGCTTGATGAAGATTTTGACATACACTTTGCTTTTACTTTGGCAACCTTTTATCTCGGTTATCAGAAGATGTAACCGAGCAGGCGGAATACTACCTGTAGAACCAATCACTAAGAACCAAGAACCAAGAACAAAGCACGACGAACCAGGCACTAAGCACCCTTGAACCCTATATTTTAAAAAGTGAGGTGATAAAATGAAGGCAGTCATTCTGGCAGGAGGTTTTGGAACAAGACTTTCAGAAGAAACAACCATCAAACCAAAACCCATGGTAGAGATTGGTGGCAAGCCGATACTCTGGCACATAATGAACATATACGCAGCACAGGGAATAAATGAGTTTATAATTGCCCTCGGTTATAAAGGAGAGTATATAAAAGAGTATTTCTTGAACTTCTATGCCATCAACAATGATATAACAATTGACCTTGCCTCTGGTGAAACCATTGTACACGATGGAAATCAACCGAACTGGAAAATACATCTTGTTGATACAGGGCTTTATACACAAACAGGTGGACGTTTAAAAAGACTGAAGGACTGGATAGGAAAGGATGAAGTGTTTATGATGACATATGGTGATGGTGTGGCAGACATTGATCTTAAGAAGCTTGTTGAGTTTCATAAATCCCATGGTAAGTTAGCCACGGTCACAACTGTGAAGGCTCCCGCACGATTTGGAAGGATTGCCTTTAATGGCGATCAGATAAGAGAGTTTTATGAAAAACCACAGGCTGCAGAGGGCTGGATCAATGGTGGCTATTTTGTATTACATCCAAAGGTGCTTGATTATGTTGATGGAGATGATACAGCCTGGGAGCGTGAGCCCATTGAGCGGCTTGCCCATGATGGTCAGTTGATGGGATACAGACATTATGGCTTCTGGTCGTGTATGGATACCTTGAAAGAAAAAAACCTTCTTGAAGAACTCTGGAACTCTGGTAAGGCCCCATGGAAAATCTGGTGATGAACAAAGACTTCTGGAAGAACAAAAAGGTTCTGGTTACCGGACATACGGGATTCAAGGGTAGCTGGCTCACTCTTTTATTAAAAAACTTTGGTGCAGAAGTGGTAGGGTATTCTCTACCAGCCCCTACAACCCCGGGTCTTTTTGACGTAGCCAGGGTGTCTGAAGGCATTGTCTCAATCATTGACGATATACGAAACCTGGACAGTCTGAAAAGAACCGTCTCAACATACAAACCCGATATAATAATACATATGGCTGCACAATCACTTGTTCGTTATTCCTATAAATACCCTGTGGAAACATACTCTACAAATATTATGGGAACAGTTAATGTACTTGAGACTGTGCGTCTCAGTCGTTCGGTAAAAGTAGCATTAATTATAACAAGTGATAAGTGTTACGAGAACAGAGAGTGGCACTGGGGATATAGGGAATGCGATCCCCTCGGAGGCACTGATCCCTATTCCAGCAGTAAGGGATGTGCTGAGATTGTAACAAATGCCTACAGAAAATCCTTTTTCCCACCTGAAAAATATGATATACACGGCGTAGCCATAGCGAGTGCTCGTGCCGGGAATGTAATAGGAGGGGGTGATTGGGGAGAGGACAGGTTGATTCCGGATATCATGAAATGCTGGATTGAAAAAAGACCTGTTTATATCAGGATGCCCCATGCAATAAGGCCCTGGCAGTATGTTCTTGACCCATTGATTGGATACCTTCTCCTGGTTGAAAAATTATGGGATGATGGAGCTAACTATTCGGATGCCTGGAATTTTGGCCCTTCCGAAGATAATTGTAAAACGGTGAGCTGGATCTTGAACACCTTAAAAAAGTACTGGGGAAACGGTGCAACATGGATACTGGATGGCAATGAGCATCCTATTGAGTCTGTTTGCCTGAAACTTGATTCCTCTAAAACACGTTCAAAACTTGGATGGAATGCATTATACACCATTCCGGAAACATTAAAAAGTATCGTCAACTGGTACAAAGCATATAGCAGCGGTGAAGACATGAGAAAGTATTGTCACGATGAATTAAAAAACTACCTGAACCTGTTGGAAATTAGCCATGGAATGTAGATTTTGCAATACAAATCTATCCGATGTATTTGTGGATCTTGGTGTTTCACCCTTATCAAATGCCTACATTAAAGAAAAGGATCTACAGGACAAGGAGAACTTTTATCCTTTAAGACCTTTAATATGCAGCAACTGTTTTCTTGTGCAACTACCAGAACTGGAAAGAGCTGAAAACATATTCGCTTCTGATTATGCATATTTTTCTTCCTACTCGGATTCATGGCTCAGACATGCAGAAAACTATACACGGAACATGATAGAACGGTTCGGTTTCAATGAAAAGAGCTTTGTTGTTGAGATAGCAAGCAATGATGGATATCTTCTACAGTACTTCAAGGAGAGAAGGGTTCCCGTCCTGGGCATTGAACCTGCCCGTAATGTTGCTGAGGCTGCTATAAAGAAAGGGATTCCCACCTTGATAAAATTCTTCAATACCGAAACAGCCAGAGAATTAGCCTCTGACGGAAAACTTGCAGATCTTATTGTCGGCAACAATGTACTTGCCCATGTGCCTAACCTGAACGATTTTGTACAGGGCATGAAGATAGCACTAAAACCCGAAGGACTGATAACAATGGAATTCCCCCATCTTCTCAGACTGATTGAAGAAAACCAGTTTGACACAATATACCACGAACACTTCTCGTACTTTTCCTTTATAACAGTAGACAAGGTCTTCAGGGCTCATGGATTGAGGATATTTGACGTGGATGAACTTCCAACCCACGGGGGTTCCTTAAGAATATATGCATCCCATGAAGAAGATGCCTCAAAGGAAATCACTGAAAAGGTCCAGGAACTTATAGACAGAGAGGTCAGAAAGGGATTCAAGAATATGGAATACTACAGGGCATTCCATGAAAAGGTTAAAGAGACAAAGCGGAATATCCTTGAGTTTTTTATAGATGCTAAAAGGGAAGGGAAAACAATTGCAGGCTATGGCGCACCTGCAAAGGGCAATACACTTTTAAACTACTGCGGCATCAGGACAGATTTCATTGATTTTACAGTGGACAGGAATCCTCACAAACAGGGTTGTTACCTGCCTGGCTCCAGGATCCCCATCTATCATCCTGACAGGATAAAGGAAGCCAGGCCTGACTATGTGGTGATACTGCCCTGGAACCTGAAGGATGAAATTATGGATCAGATCTCCTACATCAGACAGTGGGGAGGAAAATTCGTCACCCTGATACCGGAAGTGAGGATATATAAGTAAATGGGTAGATGAGTAAATGGGTGGATGAGTGAATGGAAGATGAAGACTCATAAAGATCTGGATATCTGGCAAAAAGGGATGCAGCTTGTAGAAAATATTTATAAACTGACTGCAACTTTTCCAAAAGATGAACTTTATGGACTTATTTCTCAAATGCGACGTGCTGCTATCTCCTTCCCAAGCAATATTGCTGAGGGTGCTGCAAGATCATCAAAAAAGGAGTTTATTCAGTATAGTTATATTGCTTTAGGAACTCTTTCAGAACTTGAAACACAAATTATAATATCATCAAGATTAGGATATCATAATGACGAGAGTATCTTAGGTGAAATTGAAACATTAAGGAAAATGACTTTAAATTTTATCAAATATTTAAAAAATAAATGACCTCAAAAACTCATTTACTCATTAACCCATATACCCATATACTCTGAATGATATTCATTGAGACTCCACTGAAAGGTGCATACATTATTGAACTGGAACCCATAGAGGACAGCAGGGGATTCTTTGCACGTACCTTCTGTAGCAGGGAATTCAAGGCCCACGGGTTGAAACCGGACTTTGTTCAATGCAATCTCTCTTACAATAAAAAGAAGGGAACCCTCAGAGGCATGCATTACCAGGTCGCTCCATATGAAGAGACAAAGCTGGTCAGTTGTGTCAAGGGCTCAATTTATGATGTCATTATAGACCTGCGCCCTGACTCCCCTACCTATTGCCAGTGGTTTTCCGTAATCCTCACTCCCCCCACTTCTTCCTGCTCACTGCACATGACTCACGATTCTGTTTGTCATTCTGAACTTGATTCAGAATCTCATAGCTCATCCACCCATCCACCCATTCACCCATCCACTGCTCACCGCTCACTGCTCACTGCTCACTGCCTATACATTCCCGAGGGGTTTGCCCATGGTTTTATAACACTGGAGGATGACACCGAGGTATTCTACCAGATGGGTGAGTTTTATCATCCAGAGGCAGCAAGGGGTATCAGATACAATGATCCCAGGTTCAACATACAATGGCCTATTGAGATAGAAGTTATATCAGAGAAAGACAAAACCTATCCGGATTGGGAAGAAGAGTGAATGAGTGAATAGTACTCATTTACTCATTTACCCATTTACTCATTTACTCAATTACCAAATGTATCAATTAATTGAAAAACTCTATCCAATCTGCAGAAGCATCACTGGCGAGGGAAACAGGAAGACCCTCAGGATATTGCAGGAAATAATCCCTCTGAAGATTCAGGAGGTTCCCACAGGCACAAAGGTATTTGACTGGACTGTGCCAAAGGAATGGAATATCCGGGATGCCTATATCATGGATTCAAAGGGCAATAAAATCATTGATTTTAAGAAGTCCAATCTTCATGTACTGAACTACAGTATGCCTGTGCAGAAAAAGGTTTCATACAATGAACTCAAAGAGCACATCTTCACTCTCCCGGAGAAGCCTGACTGGATTCCTTACAGAACCTCTTACTATAAAGAAAACTGGGGATTCTGTATGTCCCATAACCAGTTCATGGAGCTGAGAGAGGATGAGGAGTACGAGGTCTTCATAGACTCCTCTTTATCAGATGGTTCCCTGACCTATGGGGAATACTATATAAGAGGTGATAAGGACGATGAAATACTCTTTTCAACCCATATCTGCCATCCCTCTCTCTGTAATGACAACCTTTCAGGCATTGCAGTCTGTACATACCTTGCCAGACATCTGTCAGAGATGAAAACACGATACTCATATCGGTTTCTCTTCATACCCGGAACCATAGGATCTATTACATGGCTGGCAAAGAATGAAGATAAGGTAAAAAATATCAAAGGCGGCCTTGTTGTTGCTTGTATTGGTGACGGTGGGGGTTTTACCTACAAAAGAAGCAGAAGAGGCATATCTGAGATGGACAGGGCTGTTGAAAATGTGCTTAAGCATTCAGGCAGAAATTATCAGGTACGAGATTTCATTCCCTATGGCTATGACGAAAGGCAGTACTGCTCTCCGGGTTTTAATCTTCCCGTGGGGTGTCTGATGAGAACCCCTCATGGTGAGTATCCGGAGTATCATACATCCGGAGACAATCTTGAACTTGTCCATCCTGACAACCTGAAAGAGTCATTTGATATACTACTCTCAATAATAGATCTAATAGAAAACAACAGGAAATACATAAACACCAATCCAAAATGCGAGCCACAGCTTGGCAGGAGAGGCCTTTACGACATGATAGGCGGCACCAACAGGAAAGAAAAAGAGCTTGCAATGCTGTGGGTACTTAATATGTCAGATGGGGAACGCTCGCTGCTGGATATCTCAGAAAGGTCTGGTTGCAATTTTGACTTAATTAATAAGGTTGCAAATATTCTGAAAGAAAAAGACCTTTTGAGGGGAGTAGAGGTGGTATGAGAAACCTTTCAGACTCGGTTGCACTTATTACAGGTGCAAGCAGTGGAATTGGAAGGGCAATTTCCGTCAAGCTCGCCCACCTGGGTTATAAACTTTGTCTTATAGGGAGAAATGTTGAGAAATTAAAATCTGTTAAAGCAGAAACAGAGGGGTATGGTGTTGAAGTAAAATACTTCAAGGTTGATTTGTATTCGGACAGAGAAATATACGATCTAAAAGAGAAATTTTTAGAGCACTTTGATAATCTTGACATACTAATCCACAGTGCTGGAGAGTTTTCAATGGGATATCTGGAATCTGCTTCTTTAGATGATTTTGATAGGCAAATCCAGATAAACATGAGAGCACCTTTCCTTTTAACCCAGGTAATGTTAGACTTAATAAAAAATAGAAAGGGGGAAATCATTTTTATTAACTCAAGCGCTGGTCTTAATGCAAGGGCAAAATTCAGTCAGTATGCAGCTACAAAGCATGCTCTTAAAGCTATTGCTGATAGTTTAAGAGACGAGGTTAATATAGCAGGTGTTAGAGTTACAAGTATTTTCCCGGGACGAACTGCCACTCCAATGCAGGAAAAGGTTCTTGAAATGGAAGCACGAACTGACAAAGAAAAAATCATGGCACGTCTCCTTCAACCTTCTGATGTAGCCGAGGTAATTGCCCATGTTATTTCTTTACCAAGAACCGCGGAAGTTACTGACTTAATAGTTAGACCTTTCCAAAAAGCGATATAAAAAGGAGTAATTGAAAATGAATGCAACAAAAAATAGACTCTCGCATTATGATGTAACTGAAACAACCCCTGTTGTTCGTATAGAGCCTTCCAGGGGCTGGGTTTCGCTAAAACTGAAGGAACTCTGGGAGTACAGAGAACTTCTCTACTTCCTCACATGGCGTGATATAAAAGTTCGTTACAAACAGACTGTCCTTGGTGCAGCCTGGGCAATCATTCAGCCCCTTTTTACAATGGTCATATTCAGTCTCTTTTTTGGAAAACTTGCAAAGGTACCTTCAGACGGGCTTCCTTACCCTATCTTTAGTTATGCAGCCCTTGTGCCATGGACATTTTTTGCCAATGGTCTTAACAAGGCTTCCAACAGTCTTGTATCAAGTGCTAATCTTATCAAAAAGGTATATTTCCCAAGGCTTGCCATTCCCATGTCCAATGTCCTTTCCGGTGTAATAGACTTTATTCTTGCCTTTATAGTTTTACTTGGTATGATGCTGTGGTTCAAAATATATCCAACGGCAAATATAATCTGGCTTCCTTTTTTCTTATCTCTTGCATTTATTACATCTCTTGGAGTATCCCTCTGGCTTTCAGCCATGAACGTTCAGTTCAGAGATGTGCGGTACACCATTCCTTTCATAACACAGGCATGGCTTTTTGCCACTCCCATCGCCTATCCAAGCAGCCTTCTGCCCGAACCCTGGAAGACGCTTTATGGAATAAATCCCATGGCAGGAGTGGTTGAAGGCTTCCGATGGGCATTACTTGGAACTGAAACTGCACCCGGACCAATCATCATTGTATCAGCATTTGTAGCATTGCTTCTACTTGTAAGCGGTGCTTTCTACTTCAGACGAATGGAAAAGACCTTTGCGGATGTAGTATGAAAACATAGGGTATGAGGGTAGAGGGTTCAAGGGGTCAAGTATCCGAATGTTAAAAAATTACAAGGAATTAAAAGTCTGGCAAAAAGCTTATAAGCTATGTTTAGAAATTTATCGTATTACAAAGAGATTTCCTAAAGAAGAGAAATATGGTCTAACCTCGCAGATCAGGAGAGCAGCAGTTTCAGTGCCATCAAATATTGCTGAGGGATATGGAAGAAAGACAAAACCAGAATATATTCAGGCTTTATATATTGCCTATGGTTCAAATTGTGAATTAGAAACTCAAATATTGTTATCAGGGGATTTGGGATATATTAAAGAAGAAGACATGATCAAATTGCAGGATGAAATAGGCGAAGTTGAAAGAATGCTCAAAGCTCTTATCAAATCTTTACAAAGGAAGCAAAAATAAAACTCCCTCGAACCCTTGAACCCTGGACTCCTCGGACCCTTGAACCCTGGATTCCTCGAACCCTAATTTATTGGAGGTTGTATGTCAAACATCGCAATCCGTGTTGAAAACTTAAGCAAACTCTACCACATTGGCAAAAG
>DROX01000019.1 GCA_011321725.1 Nitrospirota bacterium
CAGGAGAGGCTTGAAGGCACCGCTGCGGCAGTAGCACTCTCCGTGTATAACGGTGCACACATAGTACGGGTACATGATGTAAAGGAGATGGTACGTGTCGTAAGGGTTGTTGATGCCATAAAAAGAGAGGCCTTTTGAATCAGGTCACTCTGTTATGATATCAACTCCCATGCAAGATCAAGATTCAACTGTATCATTGGTTGCCTCTCCTGAGCCCATATCCACCAGGAGTTCACCAGGAGAAAACATCCTGAAGATGCAGCCTTATGCCACATCCACTTGTAGCCAAAAATTCTGAAAAACGTGTAAAATAGATTGTTTCAAAAATCCGACAGGGAGAAGAGACACGATGCTGATACCCTTTTCATGGCTGAAAGAGTTCGTCAGAACAGAGAGAACATCAGATGAGATCGCCCATATCCTTACAATGGTAGGCCTTGAGGTGGAGGGTATGGAGTCGGAGCAGGGTGAGGTGATCTTTGATATCGGCATCACACCCAACAGACCTGACTGCCTCAGCCTGGCCGGTATAGCAAGGGAGCTGAAGGCCTCCACAGGAGCGGAACTGATACTGCCAGAACATTCTGTTGAACCTGACTTCAGTGAGGAGTTCACCATCCAGATTGACTCCCCACTGTGCAGGAGATATGCAGGAAGGATAATAAGAAACGTAAGGATCGGACCATCACCTCACTGGATGGCAAAGAGGCTGGAGCTTTCAGGCCTCAGACCCATTAACAATGTGGTGGACATAACCAACTATGTACTCCTGGAGTTTGGCCATCCTCTGCATGCCTTTGACCTTGACACATTAAGGGCAGGAATGATCCGTGTTGACACATGGGACAGACCCGGAAAGATAACAACACTTGATGGAGTTGACAGGGAGGTGACAGGAGAGGACCTCCTTATCTGGGATGGGGAAAGGCCTGTTGCCATTGCCGGTATAATGGGCGGGCTGGAGACAGAGGTAACGGAGAAGACAAGGAATATCTTTCTTGAAAGTGCCTATTTTGATCCCCCCTCAATCCGCAGGACCTCAAGAAGGCTCGGGCTCAGAACAGAGGCATCCTACAGGTTTGAAAGGGGCACTGATATTGAAGGTCTTGAGACAGCCCTTGACCGTGCTGCCTATCTAATGAAGGAACTCTGCGGCGGTACTGTTTCTCAGCTTATGGATGTCTATCCCACAAGATACGTTCCACCTGAGATAACCCTGCGAATTGAAAGGATTGAGAGGCTTACGGGTATAAAGATACCTGACAGAAGGGTCATGGAGATACTCCAGAGACTTGGTTTCATCATCCAGGCCACCAGCGCAGGTTCTATAACTGTAAGGGTACCATCCTTCAGGGTTGATATAGAGAACGAGACAGACCTTGTAGAAGAGGTAGCAAGACTCTACGGCTACGAAGAGATCCCTTCAACTCTTCCCGAGGCACCCCTTGAGCTTTATCCTGCTACAGAGAGGAGAGACCTGGAACTTCTCAGGGAGACTCTCCTGCTGTCAGGATTTAACGAGGCAATAAACTACAGTTTTATGAATCCCGGCATCCTTGATAAACTGAAGGTTGCCAGGGACGACAGGAGGCGAAACTATGTGGAATTACTGAACCCTTTAAGGAAAGAGGAGTCCTCCCTTAGGACCTTTATTCTGCCTTCACTTCTTACAAACCTTGTTCATAACCTCTTTCAGGGTGTCAGGGATATCAAGCTCTTTGAGATCGCCAGGGTCTTTCAGAAGAATGGTGCTGAACTGCCACAGGAGATAAACTCACTGGGTGCACTCTACTTCTATTCACCAGGGCAACGCCTGTGGGAGGACAGGCCTGAGGTCTTCTATCTTCTCAAGGGGGTGGTTGAGAAGATAATGAAACTTCTAAGGGTCAGAGACTACTCCTTTGTCAACACCACAGAGCCCTTCCTGCATCCAGGGCGTTCTGCTGACATAGTGATAGATGGCATCAAGGCTGGTTATACGGGGATCCTCTCCCCCGAGGTAAAGACCGGGTTTGATATAAAAGAGATAAAGGAGGACATAGGGGTTGTAGAGATTAACCTTGATATACTCTTCAGAGCGCCTCGGGGTAGCATAGAGTACAGAACACTGCCAAGGTTTCCTGCCATAAGAAGAGATGTGGCAGTTGTTGTTAATAAAGAACTCAGGGTGGAAACCCTTCTTTCAATCCTTGAACAGTTCAGGTCAGATATTATTGAAGGAATCAACATATTTGATATATACGAGGGCGGGAATATCCCCGAGGGCATGAAATCCATTGCATTCTCGGTAACCTACAGAAGCACTGAGAGGACCCTCACTGATGAAGATGTGGATAGGGTTCATGGTGAACTGGTTGACTTTGTAATTGATAAAACGGGCGGGCAGCTCAGAGGCTAACCCACCACCTTGTAACCAGCACCCTCAATGGCCTTTACGATCTCCTCCCTGCCTGCCCTGGACTCGTCATACTCAACCTTGGCAGACCCTATTGCCACCTCAGAGCTGACCACCCCCTCTACTGCATCAACCGCCTTTTTCACCCTTGCAACACAGTGCTGGCAGCTCATCCCTTCAATCTTCAGATTCTCTGTTGCCATGACAAA
>DROX01000020.1 GCA_011321725.1 Nitrospirota bacterium
ACCTGATTCAAAAGGCCTCTCTTTTTATGGCATCAACAACCCTTACGACACGTACCATCTCCTTTACATCATGTACCCGTACTATGTGTGCACCGTTATACACGGAGAGTGCTACTGCCGCAGCGGTGCCTTCAAGCCTCTCCTGCGGTGGTGCATTGTCAAGGGCAATGCCTATAAAGGACTTTCTTGACACACCCATAAGTATGGGTTTGTCCAGCACGGTGAATCTTTTCAGTTGATTGATTATCAGGAGGTTGTGTTCCGGTCTTTTCCCGAAACCGATGCCAGGGTCAACGATCATTCCCTCTTCATCAATGCCGCTACTGCGTGCCATCTCTATGCCTTCTTTCAGGTAGGAGATGATCTCACCGAAGAGGTCATCATAATGAGGGTTTACCTGCATATCCTTTGGGGTGCCCTTGATATGCATGATTACCACTGCTGCATCATAAGCGGCGATGGTCTCTGCCATCTTCGGGTCAAACCTCAATCCGCTAATGTCATTCACGATTGATGCGCCAGCTTCAAGTGCCCTTCGGGCGACCTCTGCCTTGTATGTGTCTATGGAGATGGGGATGGAGAGTTTCCTGGCCAGTTCGGTGATAACAGGTATTGTCCTGTCCAGCTCTTCTTCAAGACTGACAGGCTCGGCTCCGGGGCGTGTTGATTCCCCTCCGATGTCAATTATATCGGCACCCTCGTCAGCCATCTGAAGTGCCCTGTCAATTGCAGAGGCCCTGCTGAAATAGGTACCACCGTCAGAGAAGGAATCAGGGGTTACATTCAGTATGCCCATTATGAGGGTCTTTTGGGAGAGGTCCAGACTATGATTCCTCAGCCTTAGCTTCAACCTCTTTGTCCCCGTCAGAGTCGGTCTTTTCCCCTTTTACAATGGCATCTATCTCATCAGCTGAGAGTGTTTCCTTCTTCAGAAGTTCAGTGGCAAGTCTTTCAAGGAGATGGTAGTTTTCCTGCAGCAGGCTCCTGGCAGCATTGTAGGCATCTGTGACGATCCTCTTTACCTCTTCGTCAATCTCCTCAGCGGTCTTTTCACTGTAGTCCTTGTGTTTAGCGATCTCTCGGCCAAGGAAGAGGTGCTCCTCCCTCTTTCCATATGTAAGGGGGCCAAGCCTCTCGCTCATGCCCCATTCGCAGACCATCTTCCGGGCAAGATCAGTAGCCCTTTCAAGGTCATTGCCAGCACCTGTGGTCAGGTGTTTCAGGGCGATCTCCTCGGCTGCCCTGCCTCCCAGGAGTACCCGCAGGGTCTTCAGGAGGAAATCCTTTGAGTAGGTGTATCTGTCATCAAGGGGCAGCTGCTGTGTTACACCCAGCGCCCTGCCCCTGGGGATTATGCTTACCTTGTGGATCGGATCAGTACCAGGGGTGAGTTTAGCAACAAGGGTATGTCCTGCCTCATGATAGGCGGTATTCCTTTTCTCCTCATCACTGATTATCATGCTTCTTCTCTCTACGCCCATAAGTACCTTGTCTTTGGCCTCGTCAAAATCCTCCATATCCACTGTGGTCTTGGATTTCCTGGCTGCAAGCAGCGCTGCCTCGTTCACAAGGTTTGCAAGGTCAGCACCTGAGAAGCCAGGGGTTGACCTCGCAATTACATCAAGATCAACATCCTTGCCAAGGGGGATAGTCCTTGTATGTACCTTGAGTATCTCAAGCCTGCCCTTTACATCAGGTGAGGGTACAACTATCTGGCGGTCAAACCTGCCGGGCCTCAGGAGGGCTGGATCTAACACATCGGGGCGGTTGGTGGCTGCCACCACGATTATCCCCTCTTTGCCCTCAAAACCATCCATCTCTACAAGGAGCTGGTTGAGGGTCTGTTCCCTTTCATCATGGCCTCCGCCGAGCCCTGCACCCCTGTGACGTCCAACGGCGTCTATCTCATCTATGAAAATGATACAGGGTGCATTCTTCTTTGCCTGCTCAAAGAGATCACGCACCCTTGAGGCGCCCACACCCACAAACATCTCAACAAACTCGGAGCCTGAGATTGAGAAGAAGGGCACATCCGCCTCACCGGCAATCGCCTTTGCAAGAAGCGTCTTGCCGGTGCCTGGTGGCCCTACAAGGAGCACACCCTTCGGAATCTTTCCTCCCAGCTTTGTAACCTTCTGCGGGTCTTTGAGATAGTCTATAATCTCCTGGACCTCAACCTTTGCCTCCTCTATACCTGCCACATCCTTGAAGGTTACCTTCTTGGATTTGTCAGAGACAAGCTTTACCCTTGCCTTTCCAAAGGACAGGGCCTTGTTGCCACCCATCTGCATCTGTCTCATGAAGATGATCCAGATCAGGACAAAGAAGATGATGGGCCCCCATGAGAAGAAGAAGTTCACATACCAGGGGGTCTCGGGTGGCGGTTTCACAGAGATCTCAACATTCTTTTCCCTCAGTTCTTTTACAAAGTCCGGGTATTTTTCAACATAGGTCTTGAAGACAGTCCCGTCCTTCAGTGTGCCTCTTACTTCGTTCTCCTTGATGGTTACCTTAACGACCTGACCGGCCTGTACCTTGTCAATGAATTCGGAGAAGTTGATCTCCTTTGCCGTCTCTTTCTGTGTACTCATGATATCAAAGAGGAAGATCAGAAGGGCACCGATCAATAGCCAGACAAAAAGACTTCTGTAGATATTGTTCAAAAAACCTCCAAAGTTAAACAGGGATATAGAGACTGAAAAGAATATCAGCCCATATTAAATTTTACCATAGTAGATATCCTTTTTTCACAACCCCTCACTCTGTCTGTCTTCTCAGTATCTCCCTGTTGTAGATAGAGATGACATCCCCCCTCCTCAGCATTCCCACCACCTTTCTGGGATTGTCTGTGGCAACCACGGGTATTTCATCAATATCCATCTCTGCAAAATGGTGAAGGGCATCGGCAAGGTTATCCTCGGGTGTCAGGGTGAGGACATCCTCTGTTGCCAGTTCACCAACGGTGACAATCTCCTTTATGTACTCCTCATAGAGTACCTTTCTTACATCCTGAAGGGAGATGATACCCACCATCTCACCCTTGGAATCCACCACAGGGTAGTAGAAGCCACCGGAGCCTTCCACCACAAGATCAATGAACTCCTTCAGGTTCACCTTGTCCCTTACGGTCATGAAATCACGTCTCATCACATCCTTGACCTTTATGGAAGAGAGTATGGTGGCCTCCCTGCCTGCATGGATGTTTATCCCCTTTTGTGCCAGCTCATAGGTGTCAATTGATTCTGGCATCATCCTGTGGGCGACAAAGGTTCCCATGGTTGTTGCAAACATTATGGGGATAATGATCTTATAGTTCCCTGTCATCTCAAAGAGCAGGAACATGCCTGTAAGAGGGGCATGGGTCACTGCTGAGAGAAAGGCACCCACACCCACCATTGCATATGCCCCGGGAGATGATGTGTATGAAGGGAATAGATGATTCACCAGCCCCCCGAAGGCCCCTCCTGCCATGGCACCTATGAACAGGGCAGGTGCAAAGACACCACCGGCTCCTCCAGAGCCCAGGGTTATGGATGTGGCAAATATCTTCAGAAAGGCAAGAACCAGCATGAGAGACAGCCCCATAGAACCCGTAAGGGCGCTCTCAATATACTCATACCCATCACTGAGTATCTGGGGAAAGAAAATCCCTATGCATCCCACAATAAATGCCCCTGCGAGCAGTCTTGTATAAGGATTCCCATAGGAGCTGAATCTGTTCTTTATCCAGTAGAATGTCCTGATGTAAAAGACCGAAATGGGCCCTATGAAGAGACCGAGAAAGAGATAGAAGGGTGTCTCCAGGATACCCTGCAGGGCATATTGGGGGACATGAAATGCCGGGTTTTCACCATAGTATATCCTGGATACAACAGTTGCCATTCCTGAAGATACTACAATGGCACCGAATGAGGTGAGTTCAAAGTTGCCAAGGAGCACTATCTCTGTAGCAAACATTACACCTGCAATGGGAGCATTGAATGTGGCTGCAATGCCACCAGCACAGCCTGCCGCAATAAGCAGCTTCATCCTGTTGCCAGAGACCTTGAAGGTCTGGCCAATCAAGGAGCCGATACCACCGCCTATCTGTGCAATGGGACCTTCAACCCCTGCTGAGCCACCAGAGCCTATGGTGAGGGCAGGGGCAATGATCTTCAGTATAATGGTTTTAAGCCTGATAATACCATCCTGGATGTTTACCCTTTCAAGGAAGGATGGGAATCCATAGCCCCTCACCTCAGAGCCGAAACGGTATGAAAGGGGTATTAGAAGGAGTGCGCCTGTAAGGGGCATCAGTGGTGTAAAGAGCCTGTAATAGCCGCCCCTTTCTATGCCGAGCAACTGGAAGCCGTTATGGAGGATCATCTCTTTGCAGAATTCAAGTGTGGTCCTGAAAAGCATATTGGCAGCACCACTTAGTGCGCCGATCAGGATGGCCATTGCAATGAGAGATGTGGATGTTCCTATCCGGAATGTGAACTTTAACGACAACGCCTTTTTTAGAAACCCTCTCACGATCTGGTAAGTCTCTCTTTCAGGAACTCCTTAAGTTTTTCTATTGCCCTCGCCCTGTGGCTTATCCTGTTCTTTGTCTTCTGGCCAAGGGATGCAAATGTCCTCTTGTAGCCTTCCGGGACGAATACAGGGTCAAAGCCAAAGCCTGACCTGCCGGAAGGCCTTCTTGTGATATGACCACGCACCTGTCCTTCAAAGAAGTAGGGTTTTCCGTCAAGTACCAGGCAGAGCACTGATACAAAACGGGCTGTTCTCCTCTCGTCAGGTACATCCTTCATCATTTCAAGGAGCTTCCTGACCTTTTCAGCATCAGGTGCGCCCTCACCTGCAATACGGGCAGAGTAGACACCGGGGGCCCCATGAAGGGCGTCCACCTCAAGTCCCGAGTCCTCTGCGAGGGTGGGGATCAGGGCAATCTTGTAGAAGGTCATCGCCTTTTTCAGGGCATTGTCATGATAGGTCTTGCCATCCTCTACAACCTCTGGGGTCTCTTTGAGTGTGTCAGTGCCGATGAACTCTATATCCATGTCACTGAAGAGGGCGTTCATCTCTTTTATCTTTCCTTTATTTCCTGTAGCTAAAAGTATCTTCACCAAGCACCTCTTTTTGCAATGCAATCAACTCCTTTATCCCCTTCTCGGCAAGCAGCAGGAGTTCATTCAGTGTCTCCTTTGTGAAGGGCTCTCCCTCGGCAGTGCCCTGCACCTCAATGAACCTGCCATCACCGGTCATGACCACGTTCATGTCCACCTCTGCCTTGTAGTCCTCCTCATAACAGAGGTCAAGCATTGGCTCTCCACCAACGATGCCTACACTTATGGCAGATACCATGTTTTTTACAGGATTCCGTTCTATGATCCCATTCTGTACGGCAAACCTCATGGCATCATAGAGGGCAACGAACCCGCCTGTTATTGATGCTGTCCTGGTTCCTCCGTCCGCCTGAATGACGTCGCAATCAATATAGATGGTTCTTTCACCGATAAGATCAAGGTCAACCACGGAACGGAGGCTTCTGCCAATGAGCCTCTGGATCTCCTGTGTCCTGCCACCCACCCGTCCGGTGGTGGACTCCCTCATGCTCCTTGTGGATGTGGAGCGGGGAAGCATCCCGTATTCTGCAGTGATCCAGCCCCTTCCCGTGTCCTTTAAAAAGGGCGGAACCCTTTCTTCTATTGAGGCGGTACATATCACCTTTGTATCACCTACCTCAATAAGTACAGAACCCTCTGCTGTCTTGAGATAGTTGCGTGTAATCCTCACAGGTCTCATCTCATCGTTTTTACGTCCGTCCCTTCTCATCATGCCTCCTAATCGTCTTGATCTGAACAAAGAGAAACTAAAGAGAACCTGAAATCCGGGCTATGCCCCATTTTTAAGGAGATGTCACAACAGGGCTATGACATCTCCTATGTGTCCAATACAACACTGTCTTTCAAGGGTACCGAGACCTTCTCAACCTCTTTCAGGATGTCACCTATGAATTTTCTCCCAATACGTTTGAACCTCTCCGGTGCATCTGTCACATAAAAGAGCCGTCCTGGCAGGATGTTGTACTCCCTGGCAAGGCCTTCCTCCAGGAGCAGTGTACGTAGTGTTGAGGCTGTTTCCACGGCAGAATCAATCAGGCTGACCCTCTCCCCAAGTGACCTCTGAATGGCCTTTCTGAGCAGCGGGTAATGTGTGCAACCCAGCACAAGTGTGTCTATATTCAATCGTCTCATCTCTTCCATATATTTATCCACTATGGACTGCACTATCTCACCCTCTGTCCATCCCTCCTCAACAAGGGGAACGAAGAGGGGGCAGGCCTTTCCATAGACGGTGATCTGGGGTGCAAGTTCCTGTATTGTCCTTTTGTAGGAACTGCTTGATATGGTAGCCTCTGTACCGATAACGCCTACAACACCATTTCTTGTTGTCCTGACAGCTGCCCTGGCCCCTGGTTCCAGCACGCCTATTACGGGTATTTCAATCCGTTTTCTGAGTTCGTCCAGTCCCACTGCAGACACGGTATTGCAGGCAACCACAAGGGCCTTTATGTTCTTTGAAAGAAGAAACTCCGTGTTTTCTATTGCGTAACGGGTTACAGTCTCAGCAGAGCGTATCCCGTAGGGTACCCTTGCTGTGTCTCCAAGATAGATGATATCCTCACGAGGCAGAAGATTGATAATCTCCTTAACCACCGTGAGTCCGCCAACCCCGGAGTCAAAGATCCCTATGGGTGAATCCTTCTTCATGGCTGTGTACCTGTCTCTGTGTATATCCTGAGAAGTTCCTTGATCGGTCTGTTTACATAGAAGTGACCACCTATGGTTTCAACCTCTTTGTGATTTACAAGTATCACCACATCCTCAATCTCAAGGTTACTAATCATTGTATCAGAAATGCTTTTCAAAAGCATATATTCATCTGTTACGTCTCCCGTGAAGTTGTCCTTTAAGGATGTATTGAAATCCAGGTAGAGGGTTCCATCATCGGATATGTAAACACCCAGGATATCGGTGTCAGGAGGGATAATGCCTGTATCAAGCTCTCTGGAGACGCGCAGGTATTCCTTGATCAGGGTCTCTGCCTTTTTTGTCTGGTTCATAAGGCCGGGCACCTTTTTTTCAATGATCTCCATCTTACTACCCACTGGATAGTATATCTTGAAATAGGTATAGTTCTGCACTATTGCCTCTTTCGTTTCTGTTATGAGGGGCTTGGTTACAGGCTCTTCATGATAGTAGAAATAAAAGACACCAGCACCTATGCCAAGTAGCAGTATGAGTATTACTGAAAAAACTATGATTCTCAATCCCATAGTGTAAGAATTGCCTCCTCAATCGCCTTTGAGATTAGGGCAATGTTTTTTCTGTTGTAATCAAGGAAATCGGGTCCGGGGAGTTCAACCAGTACAGCCGGGCAGTTCATGGATGATATCACAGGTATATTCAGTGATTCGTAGCTTATCTCAATATCTAATACCCCTTTTAAAGAGTCACCAATTGCCTCTGCAAACCTCCTGCTTTCATTAATGAATTTTGACTGCGATTCTGAAAGAAGATATGACTCCCTGCCCTCAGGGTTTCTGCCCAGGGCTGTATAGATTTTTACACTGTTTGATGATGTCAGATGGATGGAGATAAAGAGCCCCGGGTTTGCCTTTCTCGCTATCATGATTCTTTTCAATATCCCCAGGTCCTTATTATAGGAGCGTGTCAGAACCACCTTTGCATACTTGTTCCTGGAGAGCGACCTCCTGAGCTTTCTTGCAATTCGCAGCACGATATCCTTCTCACTCTTTGAAGGATTATATATCCCGAGGTCTTTTCCTCCATGTCCTGGGTCAATGACTATTGTCCTTTTCTCGGTTACAGGCTTCCTCTCCTGTTCTGACTCCTTCTTTCCCTCAGGTGGAGCAGGTGGCTTCGGCGGGACAGCCTCTTTGCCCTCCACTATTGCATCAAGTACAAGCCGTGGAGGGTTGTCAAGCCTGAGGAGCTTTATCCACTTCAGTTCTTTGATATTGAAGTAGAGGTTTTTCCCCTTGTGATTAAACTCAAAAAGGGGTGTTTCTATCTCCTCCGGTTCAAGTACAAAGTAGTCATGAAAGGCGATCTTTACCAGGCTGTAGGATGTAAAGACCTTGCTCTTTCTTATCAGGTTATAACTGTTTGATTCAAGTACGATTCTGACAAGCCCATCACTCTTGCTGTACCTTATCTTGATGTACTTTGCAGGTAGTGCAAATGATGTGATGTGGCTTATAAATACCAGTATAATTGCTGAGTAGATTATAAGATGTTTTTTTGTGAGATTAAACATGGTAACAAGAATTTTATCATAAACAGCAGTGAAAATGTTATGCCCTGTTGCGAACCTTCTTGCGGGTTATTTTATGATTGACAGGAGCAGGCCCGTGCTGTTTAAATATATAGTAAATTCTGAAGAGATTTGATCTGAAATGATTGAGAAGACAGAAAAGATCTGGCTGGATGGAAAGTTTGTAGACTGGGATGATGCAAAGGTGCATGTCCTTACCCATACCCTTCATTATGGCCTCGGTGTCTTTGAGGGTATCAGGTGCTATGAAACAAAAAAGGGTCCGGCCATCTTCCGTCTGAAGGAGCATGTGGAAAGGCTCTTCAATTCTGCAAAGATATTCCTTATGGATATCCCTTACAGCCGCAAAGAGATTGAGGATGCCATCAAGGAGACTGTAAGGATCAACAAGATGAAGGAATGCTACATCAGACCCCTTGTCTTTATCGGATATGGCGGTATGGGGTTGTATCCCAAGGAGAACCCGGTGCAGGTCTGCATAGCATCATGGCCCTGGGGTGCCTATCTTGGCGATGATGGTCTCACCAATGGCATCAGGGTCAAGACATCCTCCTTTATCCGTAACCATGTGAATTCCAACATGGCAAGGGGGAAGGTCTGTGGTTATTATGTTACCTCCCAGCTTGCAAAGAAGGAGGCGATCTCATGTGGTTATGACGAGGCGCTCCTGCTTGACACAGAGGGATATGTATCAGAGGGTAGCGGGGAGAATATATTCATAGTCAGGGGAAAGAGGCTGAAGACCACACCGTTGACATCAATCCTGGAGGGGATTACGAGGGACAGCGTTATTGAGCTGGCAAGGAACGAAGGGCTTGAGGTCGTTGAGGAACGATTCACAAGGGATGAGGTATATATTGCTGATGAGGCCTTCTTTACAGGTACGGCCGCAGAGATCACCCCTATCAGGGAGCTTGACGGAAGGACGATCGGCTCCGGCAGGCCAGGCTCTGTAACAAAAAGGCTTCAGGAGATCTTCTTCAGGATCGTAAAGGGGAAGGAAAAAAAGTACTCCCCTTGGCTCACCTATCTGTAGTCTGGCTAATCCTGCCCTGGAGAGTAAACAAAAAGCCTTGCTTCCCGAAGGGAAATACAGGGAATAAAAAAGTCGGGAAGGGTGGCTCTCAACCATCCTTCCCGTAAAGGTTTAGGAATTCTTAAATTATAAGACTTGAATTAACAACCCTTGATAACCTTTCTCTTCTTGTGGTGGCATTTCTTGCATCCTGTCTGGGGCTTGAATGCCTTTTTGCCATTGTGACAGGTGCCACAGAACTTACCAGCATAGATGTCCTTCATGGTGATCTTGTCAGCACCCTTCTTCATCTTGAAGACCTTGGGGTGGCAGTCGCTACACTTCATTCCGGCATTTGCATGTTTTTTCCCGTCAAAGATGACCTTACCCATCTTGCCATCTTTGAACTCCACGGTCTTGCCGGGTGGAACAGCCAGGGCGGTGCCGATAAATGCAAGTGCAACTGCGATCACGAGCGCCAGTATGAGGGCCTTTCTCATAATTATTCACCTCCTTTCGTTGTAGATTACTTAAGAGCACTGGCATGGTAAAAACAAGAAATATGCCAGCTCACCGAAAACCTGAATCTGACCGAAAATCAAAAGGTTCCAGAAGTGGCGTAAAAAAACACCCTAAAATCCTAAATCCCCATTTAAGAAGCCTTTCCCCATTTAAGGAGACGATTATAGTGAAAGAATATACACAATTTTGGCGAATATGTCAAGTAGAAATTTCAGATCATCTTATAACCTTGAAATAAGTGCCAGGGATTAAGTAAAGTTTAATACATGATTGCCGGGTATTATCAGTTCAACCCTGTATTCGGGAATAAAGAGGAAAACCTTGAAAGGGTCAGAAGAGTGCTCCTTGGCCATGACTTTGAACTCATGGTATTACCGGAGTTTTTTGCCACTGGATACCAGTTCGTATCAGGAGATGAGGTAAGGGCACTATCTGAGCCGGTCCCCGGAGGCCCCACCACAGAGATGCTTGCTGAGGTGGCAGGGAAAAAGTCAGCCTATATCGTTGGAGGGCTTCCGGAGGTGGATGATGGGCGTTACTACAACTCTGCTGTAATAGTGGGACCTGAAGGCTTTGTGGGTTCCTACAGAAAGAGCCACCTCTTCTTTGAGGAGAAGCTCTATTTCAGCCCCGGTAACACCGGATTCAGGGTCTTTGATACCGATCTGGGCAGGATAGGGATCATGATATGTTTTGACTGGTTTTTCCCCGAATCAATGAGGACACTGGCACTGAAGGGTGCCGAGGTTATTGCCCACCCGGCCAACCTGGTACTACCCTACTGCCCCCAGGGGATGCCGATAAGATGCCTGGAAAACAGGGTGTTTGCCATAACCGCAAACCGTACAGGTTCTGAGGAAAGGAAAGAGGGAAAAAGGCTGACCTATATAGGACTTAGCCAGATAGTATCTCCAGGGGGTGATGTGGTTCTCCGTGCATCACCGGATGAAGAGGAGATAGGAACCAGGGATATTGAGCCTTCCGCTGCAAGGAATAAAGACATAAACGGGTATAACAATCTCTTCTCAGACCGCAGGCCTGATCTGTATGAACTGTAATGAAGGGGCAGCTTACAAGGGATAGCATCTGTGGTATTGAGCTTTATCAGCACAAGAAGGGGTACAGGTTCTCAATTGACTCTGTACTGCTTGCACATTTCACCAGGATTACAAGAAAGAACAGGTCAGTCATTGACCTTGGTGCAGGCTCTGGCATCATTGGTCTTGTCCTTGCCAGAAGGTATCCCTGGATCAGGACCACCCTTGTTGAATTACAGGAAGGGCTCTTTGAACTCTGCCTCAAAAACATAGCGTTGAACTCACTTCAGGACAGGGTGAAGGCATTCAATTATGACATATCCCTTATCAACAGGGGTTCCTTTCCGCAAATCAGGCATGGCAGCTATGATATAGTGGTAACAAACCCGCCCTTCAGACAGCCAGGCACCGGCAGGATCAGCCCCCATGAGGAACGTGCCCTGGCAAGACATGAGATGGCCCTTAGCCTGGAGGAGCTCTTTGGGGCTGTGCGCTACCTCCTCAAGAACAGGGGAAGGCTCTTCATGATCTACCATCCCTTCAGACTCACTGAGATAATAAGGATTATGAAGGAAAACCAGCTTGAACTGAAGAGGATAAGGTTCGTCCACCCGAGGCCAGGGATGGAGGCGAATATGGTCCTCATTGAAGCGGTTAAGATGGGTGCTGTACAACTAAGGGTTGAGCCACCTCTTTATATCTACGAGGACAAAGACTACACAAGAGAAGTTAATGATATTTTTGATTATTTTTCTTGTAAAAAATCTTCATAATCAGTATAATTAAACCCGATGGTCAGAAAGGGGAATTTAATATCATGTCTTTCTCCTCAGGTTAAGCTCCTCCCTTGTGTCCTGCCACATCCCCTCAGGAGGGACAGGAAATGAAGGGAAGAAGGTTAGGGAGGGAGGTGATAAAACCGGTTGTAATGGTGCTGGCTGTTTTCGTGGCAGTTGTCTCTTTCTGGATGGGCAGTGTCAGCCTATTAGTGTTGCTTGCAGCCTCAGCCCTTCTAACCATAGCAGCGGTTCAGATTGGCATCAGAAAGAACCTGACCGCCCCCATAGGAGAGATAACCAGCAGGATCAAAAGTGGTGAATGTGCACCACCGATAGGCATTGAGGAGATTGATAACCTTGTAGATGTGATGAATGATGCACTTGCCACCCTTGAGCTAAAGAAGCAACAGATGGAGATACTTCACAATATCGCTGTTTCACTGAATGAGGACATGACCTTTGATGAGATAATGGACACAATCCTTGAGAAATCAAGGGTGCTCATTGATGCAGACCTCTCAGCCTTTGCAATGTATGATGATGCCGGAAGGTTCAGGACCCTTAAGGTCTACGGATTGGACAGCGATGGTGTTTTCAGAAAGATCGGTCGTCTGCCAGAGGGGAAGGGTATCCTTGAACTGATGAGGCTCAGCCTTGTACCTGTAAGGATAAACAATGTGGAGGACCATCCGGCATTTTCGGGTTACTTCCCCGATGGTCATCCCATGATAAGGAACTTCATAGGATACCCCGTCTTTTCAAGCACAGGCAGACCGCTTGGCGCGCTCTATTTTGCGAATAAACGTAACGGCGATTTCACCGAGGAGGATGAGAGGCTTCTCATGGCCATAGCATCCGATGCAGCAGTGGCCATCCAGCGGGTGCAGGAGATTGAGGAGACAGAGAGGTTCAAGAAGATAATTGAGAACGCCTTTGACATCATAATAATAACCGACAGGGAGGGAAGGATCAGGTATGTAAACAGGGCCTTCCAGCAGTTGACCGGTTACTCAAGGGAGGATGTGCTGGGCAGGACATCGGCAGTCCTGAAGAGCGGGCTCCATGATGAGGATTTCTACAGAAAGCTCTGGCTCACCATAACATCGGGCATGACCTGGAGGGGGGAGTTGATAAACAGGAAGAAGAATGGTGAGATCTATATCGCCTCGGCAGTAATCTATCCGCTCTTTTCGGACAAGGGTGAGATAACACACTTTGTCTCAATACAGAGGGACATAACAGAAGAGAAGAAGCTCTACGAACAGCTTTTGAGGGCACAGAAGATGGAGGCCATCGGAACCCTTGCAGGCGGGATCGCCCATGACTTCAACAATATACTCTCTGCCATCCTTGGCTATGCAGAGATACTCAAGGATGAACTCGGGGATAACCACAGGCTTTCAAAGGCGGTAAACATCATAGAGGGTTCAGCACGGAGGGGTTCGGACCTTGCAAACCAGATCCTGAATATCACAAGGAAGGAAAAGATGGAGTTGAGGGTGGTGAATATCAACAGGATTGTCAGGGAGGTAATCGAGATACTGAAGCGAAGCATCCCCAAGGATATTGAGATCAGGGTTTTGCTTCAGGATGAACTTCCCCTCACAAAGGCAGACCCGACCCAGATGCAGCAGATGATCATGAACCTGGCAATAAATGCAAGGGATGCAATGCCTGGTGGAGGTGTCCTGAGCATATCCACAAGCAAGGTGGGCAGAGAGAACGGTGCAGCCAATGACATCAGTTCTGACAACGGATACATAAGGATATCAATCTCTGATACAGGGATGGGTATTGCAAAGGATCTGCAGAGCAAGATATTTGATCCCTTCTTTACCACCAAGGACAGGGGCAGGGGCACCGGCCTCGGTCTCTACATAGTCCATTCAATTGTAACAAACCATGGTGGATACATTAATCTCTACTCCGAACCCGGCAAGGGGACAAGGTTCAATATATACCTGCCTGTATACCATGGGAAGGAGGATCTGGACGAAGAGCACTACAGCCTGGACAGCCTGAGGGGCAGCGGTTTGATCCTTGTCATAGATGACGAGAAAGAGATACAGGAGCTTGCCAGGGATATACTCTGTCCCCTGGGGTATGATGTAATCACCGCCTCAAACGGCTCAGAGGGGCTGAAGCTCTTCAGGGAAAGGAAGGATGAGATATCCCTTGTTGTACTTGATATGATAATGCCCAAGATGAGCGGGGCTGAGGTCTTCCAGAGGTTGAAAAACATAGATGACAATGTAAAGGTGCTATTGTGTTCTGGCTACAGCCATGAGGGGCTTGCAGGGATAAAGGAGCTTTTAAGAAGCGGTGCAATGGGTTTTGTCCAGAAGCCCTTTACACGGAAGAGCCTTGCCAGGAAGATAAAGGACCTCCTTGCCGGTACAGGTCCTGCTGATCTGGATGCCCGATGAGAGGGGTTGTATCTATGTCTTTCGGGTGGATTTAGGTTATAATATAAATACAGGAGGTTTGTATAGCAACGGTTTACGGAAATACATCAGGTCTGAAAAAAAGAGAGATTTATCTTCTTGAGAGGGTCTACAGAAGGCGTATACCTGCCAGTGAGCTCTACACCAATGAATTGATCAGGTACATTGTCTCCCTGTCATCCTCACTGAAAAGGCAGATAGGTATAATAGTCAACAGGTCGGGCACAATAACACATGTGATCGTGGGTGATAACAAGGGGATATTGATCCCTGACCTCTCAGAATTCCCTCTGGGCAGGAAACCGCTGAGGGGGCTGAGATTAATACACACCCACCTGAACAACGAACCATTGACAAAGGATGACCTCACAGACCTTGCCCTTCTCAGGCTGGACATTATCACTGCAGTGGGAATCAGGGAAGGGATGCCATGGTCAATCTACAATGCTCATCTACTGCCCGGCAGAGAGGGCGGATATGAACTCTCCGGACCAGTACATTTCTCTTCTTTCCAGTTTGATTTTGAAGGCTTCATTCATGCACTTGAAGAAGAGATGGAGAGGAAAAGTACCATTTCACAGGATGATCTCAGGGAGAGGGCCATACTCATAAGCGTATCCACAGCACCCAGATACATGCAGGAGGAGTCACTGGACGAGCTTGAAGAACTTGCCCTTTCGGCAGATGTGGTTGTACTTGGCAGGGTGGTTCAGCGTCTCAAAGAGATCAATCCAAGATATCTGATGGGTATAGGGCGCCTCAAGGAATTGATCATAGATGCCCTTTCAAAGAGGGCAACACTGCTCATCTTTGACCAGAACCTCTCACCTTCTCAGATAAAGGCGATAACAGACCTGACAGAACTGAAGGTTATTGACAGGACCCAGTTGATACTTGATATCTTTGCAAAGAGGGCGCACACCAGAGATGGAAAGGTGCAGGTGGAGCTTGCCCAGTTGAAATACAGGCTTCCCAGGCTTTCTGGCAGGGGTACAGCCATGAGCCGCCTCACAGGTGGGATCGGTGGAAGAGGCCCTGGTGAGATGAAGCTTGAGATAGACAGAAGGCGTGTCCGTGACAGGATACATCTGCTTGAAAGGGAGTTGAGAAAGCTTGCAAAGGCAAGGGCCCAGCGTAAGCAGAGGAGGGTTGAGAGGGGTATACCCATTGTTTCCATTGTGGGATACACAAATGCCGGGAAGTCCACCCTTCTGAACAACCTTACCAGCAGCCACACCTTTACAGAGGAGAGGATGTTTGCCACCCTTGACACTGCCAGCCGTCGTCTCAGGTTTCCAAGGGAGCGGGAGATAATAATTACCGATACAGTGGGCTTTATCAGGGACCTCCCTGCGGACCTTGTAGCTGCCTTCAGATCCACCCTGGAGGAGCTGGAGGATGCTGATCTGCTCATACACCTTGTTGATATCTCCAACCCGAGGTTTGAACAACAGATAGAATCGGTGGAGAGGATAATTGATGAACTGGGACTGTCCGGGAAACCAAGGCTTCTTGTGTTCAATAAGATTGACAGGGTTGAGCCCGAGGTGGCGAGGAATCTCTGCCTCAGGTTCAATGCAATAGGTATCTCAGCAATTCACAGGGAAACATTTCCTCCCCTCCTCAGGGCAATTGAGGAGATGATATGGAACAGGGTGCCACATCCTGTGGAGGCTGAAGGAGTGGCTACATAGAATAGGCACTCCTTTTTCTATCGTGAAATAGTTTATGCAGGACTGTCTGCTGAACCGCTTTCATGAATCCTCTTTAAGGACTGTTCAGCAGCGGATTCAGTTTGGTATATTAAACGGGTCTTAATAGAAAAAGGATTCTTATGATTACAGAGTTTAAGCCAAAATGGATTGCCTGGGAGATCACAAGGAGGTGTAACCTCCGTTGTGTCCATTGCAGGTCTGCCTCAGAGGCGGTGGTGAAAGAACACCCTGATTTCTCTACAGAGCAGGCATTCAGGCTGCTTGATGATATTGCCAGTTATGCCAAGCCTGTTATGGTCCTCTCCGGTGGGGAGCCTCTCATGAGAAAGGATGTATTTGAGATTGCAGCCTATGGCACCAAGCTGGGTCTCAGGATGTGTATGGCAACGAATGGCGTACTGATAGATGATGAGAGGTGCGAGAAGATAAAGGAGTCCGGTATCAGGATAGTCTCGCTCAGCCTTGACGGTTCAACCGCTGAGGTGCATGACGACTTCAGGAAACAGAAGGGTGCCTTTGAAGGCACCATAAGGGCAGCAAGACTGTTCAAGAAACACGGAATTGAATTCATCATAAACTCATCCTTTACAAAACGCAACCAGGAGGAGATCCCCAGGGTATATAGACTTGCAAAAGAACTCGGGGCGACAGCCTGGTACATGTTCATGATTGTACCCACGGGCAGGGGAGAGGAGATCATGAATGAACTGATCTCAAAGGAGGACTATGAAGAGATCCTCCAGTGGCACTATGAAATGGAGAAACTGGAAAAGGAGATGCTTGTCCGGCCCACCTGCGCCCCCCATTACTACCGGATAGTGCTCCAGAAGTCAAGGGAGAAGGGCGAGAGGTTTGAGCGCAGGACCCTTAAATTCTCAACAGGCGGCGCAAAGGGCTGTATTGCGGGGCAGCTTATCTGCCTTATTGATGTGGATGGAAATGTACTTCCCTGCAGTTACTTTCCAAAGTCTGCGGGCAATGTATTCAGACAGCCCTTCAGGGAGATATGGGAAAACTCCGAACTCTTCAGGCAGCTTCGTGACTTCAAGAGCTATAAAGGACGCTGCGGTTCATGCGAATATATAAACGTCTGCGGCGGCTGCAGGGCAAGGGCCTATGCTGTCACAGGTGATTACCTTGACGAGGAACCCTTCTGCAGTTATGTGCCTGTGAAGATGAAAAAACACCTGGTGGCGAAAAGGAGGCATGATGAATGATACCTTTCTGAGGGCCTGTAGAGGTGAGCCCGTGGACTATACCCCTGTCTGGATCATGCGTCAGGCAGGCCGCTACCTTCCTGACTACCAGAAGGTGAGACAGGGTGTGGATTTTCTCACACTCTGCAAGACGCCAGAACTTGCCGCTGAGGTCACAATTCAGCCTGTTGACATCCTCGGAGTTGATGCAGCAATACTGTTTTCGGATATCCTCATCCCCCTTGAACCGATGGGGCTGAAGCTCAGGTTCCTTGAGAGAAAGGGGCCGGTGATAGGCCCTCCCGTTAGAAGGATGAGGGATGTGGAAAGGCTGAGGGTGATTGAGCCCGCAAGGGATGTCCCCTTTGTGCTTGACACCATCAGGATACTCAGGAGAAGACTTCGCAGGAAGGTCCCCCTGATCGGTTTCTCAGGGGCACCCTTTACCCTTGCTACATACATGATTGAGGGC
>DROX01000021.1 GCA_011321725.1 Nitrospirota bacterium
AAGATGGCCTCTTCAAGGTCATGGGTAATAAAATATATAGTTTTATGAAAAATATCATAAAGCTCAAGAAGCGCTTCGTGGCTGGCGCTTTTGGTTACCGAGTCCATTCCGCGGAAGGGTTCATCCAGTAAAAGTACAAGTGGATTGTTGATCAATGCCCTCACGATCTCTACCCTCCTCTGCATCCCGGAGGATAGCTGGCCGGGGTAGACGTTCTCTATCTCCTTTAACCCCAGTCTGCTTAGTTTGTCTCGTGCGGTCTCTATTGCTTCTTCTCTGGACATCTTTTTTTGTATTACAGGACCGTATATTACGTTATCAAGAACCGTCTTCCAGGGAAAAAGTGCACCATGCTGAAAGACAACCACCCTGTCCGGGCCTGGTTTTGGTTTCACTCCAGGTGCTGCAAGGAGCTCATCATCAAGACGGATCTCTCCATGGGTGAGAGAGTCAAACCCTGCAATGATATTCAGCAGAGTCGTCTTTCCGCAGCCTGAAGGTCCAACAACTGCTACAAACTCCCCTGCCCTGATATCAAGTGAACAGCCCTCCAGTGCCACAACATGCACCCCTTCAGGGTCGTAGATCTTTGTAACATTACATATTGATAAGGCACCCCTTTTTGTTATATCGGGGTTATTCAAAACGGTGTTTGTGGTCTCTTTGATAGCCTCTTCATCTCCGTTATTCCTCATAGGTAACTCCTAATCCTCCCAATTCCTGTTGTCTCCATGCCATTAATCTTTTACCCACATACCGTATTGCAGCACTGCTACCATATCCAATAACACCTAGGGTAACCATCCCTATAATGATAGTAGGATACTTGACAAGGGAATATCCCTGCCATATGAGATATCCCAGTCCATACTGTGCTGCAATCATTTCACCTGCAACAAGGGAAAACCATGCAGCGCCCATTGATATCTGAAGACCTGTAAAGATATAGGGTAGCGCCCCGGGGATAACCACGTCGTAAAGAATCTCCCTGGAGCCGGCCCCGAGACAGAGTGCTGCCCTGAAATAGGCCTGGTCTATTGATTGAACACCAAGAAGGGTGTTAAGGGTAGTGACAAAGAAGGCAACAAGAAAGGTTACGAAAATAACAGCCGGCTCTACACCTGGAAGCATGAGAATTGAAAGAGGAACCCAGGCCAGTGGTGGTATTGGTCTGATCATCTCAACAAGTGGAAAGGAGTATTCATAGAATCTTCTGCTCCAGCCCATCAGCAAACCGAAAGGGACACCCAGGATCGTGGCCAGCAAAAAAGCCGCTGTAGCACGGTAAAAACTGTATATGATATGCACATAGTATTCCTTTGTGTATATGGATATGCCATAATAGGGGTCACGGCTTAGCCACTCAGTAATAACCTCATCAGGGCCGGGTAGACGGTGGAATGCATCAAAGGGCAGCCAGTATACAGCAGCATACCAGAATCCTATGGTAAATACAAAGCCGAGTATCAAGAACCAGAATCTCTGACTTGTAAAGGTCTTCTTAATCTGAGACAGGGTGGAGATCCCTGAATAACGGGCAAGCCTTTTCTGCTGATGATAAAAGATAAAGAGAACAAATGATAGAATCAGAATCAAAGGTAATACAAAATAGATATTCATAACTATAAATACTTCCTTCTATGTTTGTAAAGGAGAAGCAACAGGGAAGAGCCTCCTTCCCTGTTGCACTGATAGATTTCTTCCATCAGTTTTTATTTGCCCTTCTTGAAAGCAGAACGTGGTAATCCTTTGATCTTTCCAATAGATTTGTAAGGCAACCCCAGTTCCTTAAGTGCCTCTTTCAGTGGTTTGTCGTTTATAGCGCCTTCAGGGATTGTACCTATGGGTATTACCTTCAGTCTATGCAGAAAGGCATAGCCCAGTTTCATAAGCTGAATGACCTCATCATCAAAAACCATCTTTGCATCATATTTTACCGGATCTCCGCCTACCGAGTCTGGATACCTCTCGTACAGGGCAGACCAGATCATCTGTTCTGTATATCCCTTTGTCTCTTCCTTCACCATTTTTACGACAGCCTCTGGCTCGTTTATCATGATCTGCAGAGCCTCAATTTCCGCAAGAATCCAGCCCTTTGCAGCTTCAGGATGTTTTTCTATGAAATCCTGTCTCATCAGGGTAAAATCAGCATCTGTCTCTCCCCATGGGGCCCCTGTTGCTGCGTACTTGGCAAACCCCAGTTCCACAACCTTGCGCGCATGAGGCTCCCACATTGCCGCACCATCAAGCTTGCCAGCCTCAAAACTTGAAGAGATGACCTCAATGGTCATATCAAGCCTTTTTGCCGGCTTGATTTTCGTCTTATCCAGAACAGAATCAAGGAATCTGTTTGCACATGTCCCTCTGTGTACAGCAATCTTTTTTCTCTTCAACCAGTTGATTGCTTCTGTAGGGTTTTTAAAATCAGGGGCATCCTTCCTTACAACTATGAGATTGCAGTTCTGTCCATTGCTGAACATGGGCACACTGACCAGACGTATATCACCCTGCCTTTTCTTGGTAGTCGCCACAAGTGAAGGCATATCGCCCATGGTGCCAATTTGCATCTTGTTTGCCAGGAGGGCATTAACCATGGGAGGACCTGTCAGATGGGCTTCAAACTTTACCTTACTGCCTTTTGGCAGATATTTCTTCCAGAGTTCGCGGTGTTTTATTACTATACCCGTCCATCCTCCAGTCCAGTAGGGATGATAGCCATAGGTGATCCGGACAGGTCCTGCTGCGTTGGAATACAGGGGTGTTCCCAATATTAACAGGAGGAGAAAAATAAACACCATGGTGCATAAACCTGTTACTTTAATACTTTTCATCACTCGTTACCTCCTAAAGTTTTCAAGTCTGGTAAAAAGATTGAGACATGATCTTAAATTTTCTTTAATCTGTTGCACATTTTATACCAAATTGGTTAGGTTTGGTTCAGAGAGTTCATGCAGATCAGTATACCCTGCTATCATGATTACAAGAGCTTGTTTATCAATGTTATGGTCAAAATAATTTACCTCTGGATGGTGACCAATTGCACCATCACCGCACTTATCGGTGCAGTTGACCACCACATATTTATCAGCCTTTGTCGCAATTACAGTATTTTTGCCCAAATTTGGCTGACATCATGCTCTCTTGTGTATGGTATAAACCTTGCAGAGACTTAATAACCGAATGCCAATTCTTTTGGTTTCCGGCTTTTAAATCGGAAATTTAAGGATATCAAAAATAGGGAGGTATCTTTACTTATGGTAAATAGTCTTGACGAGGTGAAAATTAAAAATATAGTTGCAGGTCTTAAGAAAAATCCTGATTTAGGTAAAACCGTTACAAAGGCAAAATCCACCTGGAAAGGTGGGTTCAAGATAGAGACATGTGTAAAGGACTTCAAGATCCTTTGTGATGAACCCTGTGCCCTTGGTGGCACCAATAGTGCGCCAAATCCCATGACACTCCTTCTCAGTTCTTATGGAGCCTGTCTGAGTATAGTGTTTATATTCCTCGCAACACTGAAAAATATTGAAATAGAAAGCCTGGAGATAGACCTGGAAGGTGATACTGACATACCTGCCTTTCTTGCAAAGGAAATAAAAGAGGGGGATGTAAGCCCTGGATTCAATGAGATAAGAACAAAGGTATTTGTGAAAAGCAAGGCACCTATAGAGGAGCTTGAGGAGTTATGCAGACAGGCACTGTCAATCTCTCCAGTGGGCCAGACAATGATGAAATCGGTAAGGGTATTAAATGAATTCTCCAGAAGAAGACTTGCCTGATGCAGAAAGAAGGAGAAGAAATGCAAGACAATCTGAAACTTCAACTTAAAGACAAAAGGGGTTCAAAGGAAACAATACCACTCTTTCTTGTGGTTTGTACATCCGGCCTGAATGCACCTGCAACAGCAAGGTCTGCCCTGATGTTTGCCTCAATAGCAGCAACAGCTAATTGCAGGACCATATTATACTGTGTGCAGGATGGCATTGATATAATGATTAAAGGTGCAGTTGAAAAGGAGCCCAATATAAAGCCAGGGAGACCGACATTGAAACAGAGATTGCAGGAGGCAATTGAAGCAGGTGTGGAATTCCAGGTCTGTTCCCAGACCTTTAGTAACAGAAGGTTAGGCCCGGACGAATTAATACCCGAGGCAACAATAACAGGGGCTGCAACTCTCATTGATCTGGCTTTAGATGCCGATGGGATCCTTGCCTTTTAAAGCCTCACGAAAGAAACCATCCCAACTCTCATGGAGACCTTAATAATTGGTGTTGTGATTTTTCTATCATCCTTCCTTCAGGGGATGTTTGGATTTGCCTTTGTACTTTTCAGTATGCCCCTGTTATTATTGTTTCTGAGCATCAAATTTGTAGCACCACTGATTGCCCTCTTTCTGCCCTCGGTTACAGGGCTTCTTGTTGTAAAATTCAGATTAAGGTTCAGTTACAGAGAAGTGGCTCCTTTGATCATAGGTACACTCATAGGAATTCCAATCGGGATATACCTTCTCAATGAATTCAGTGACCGGATGATGAAGTCAATACTCGGGATATTTCTTGTGTCCTATGCCCTGTATTCTCTTAAAGTAAAAGGGGTTTCATGGAGGCTCCCCTCATGGACCGCCTATCTTTTTGGACTTCTCTCAGGAATACTGGGTGGGGCCTACAATACTACGGGTCCACCTGCTGCCATGTATATAGCAAACAGGGAATGGCCAAAGCTTGACGTGGTATCATCAATGAACTTTTTTATCTTTACCACGAGTATCATGGTACTGTTGTTTCATCTGATTAGCGGAAATATTACCGCTGAGATCTTCATGAGGTTCCTGACGCTCATTCCTGTCATGGTTCTGGGTATGCTCGCAGGAATCTACGGAAACAGGAAACTGAGTGATGAACGGTATAGAAAGGGGCTTTTCATCCTTCTGATTATAATGGGTATAATGCTTATAGGTTGACTTTATTCATCTTTGTTAATGCCCTGTTCAAAATCATGTTGAGAACAAATTGCACCGGTACATAGAGAGATGAAGATGTTACCAGAGTAATGCAATGAAAAAAGGGCGGGTAATTACCCGCCCTTTTTAGTGTTTCTGATTTCAACCTGCCAATTAGAAGCTGAGCTGGATTCCGTGGCGGAGCCTCCAAGCATCATCAGCCTCATCATTTGCATCATTGTATGCATCGCCTACAAAGAGGTAACCACCCTCAACCCAGTACTTCAGGTTCTTGGCAAGCTTGTAGGTAACCTTACCATCAATCTCCCAGCCAAGCTCGTCATCAGGATTGTTTCCACCGTTAAGATCCACATCCTCAGTGGCCTTTAGCCAGACGATCTGGCCCTTAAGACCCATCTTCTTTGTTGCCTTTGTTGAGGCGGCAAGCTTTATGTATGTGGTGTTTGTGATACCGGCGTTGGTTCCACCGGAGGCACCTGTTGCGCTGTAGTCATACACAAAGGTGTAGAGTGGTGCATTTGGATGTGCACCAAGGGAGGTGATGAAGGCATCAAAATCATCGTCTGTGGCATCATCATCACCAGAGCCGATTCCACCCTCAAGGGTGAGCTTGGTTGCGCCCATCTTGTAGTCAAGGCCAAGCATAACGGCATAGCCCTTGATATCCAGCTCGTTGGCTGTATCAACATACATCTTACCAGTCTGGAGCTCCACATCACCCCTTACAGTAAGGCCTGCGACCTTTGTGTCGCCTCTCAGACCGAAGTTCCAGGCATGAATCTCATTGTCTGCAGGATGTGTATTTGTGGCCTGGTCATCAACAAGGGTGACATCACCGCTGAGGTTAAAGGTACCACCCTTATACACAAAGAGTGCAACATAGCCTGTGGAGTCATCACTCTTTGTACCACTGGACTCCCTGAACTTTGCGGTCAGGGCAGCAAGATGGAGCTGCTTTGTGGGGTTTCCATAGATAACAATGGCATCATCACCAAACTTGGTGTGGTTGAAGAAGATCTTGTTGCCAAGGGCAAGTGGCATATGGCCAACCTTGATGCCAACAGGGCCAGGATTGTAGTTGATCCATGCCTGAAGTACCCTGAGTGAATGCCTTCTTCCATTACCCACTGCATAGACACCTGTTGCCCCTGAGGTATCACCCCATGTCCAGTTTTCACTTGTGTCACTGTCACTATCATTGGATGACTCAAGTTCCACATAGCCAGAGACTGTGTCAGAGACCTTTGCATTCAGGTGGAGCCTTACCCTGGCATCGTATTTGGCTGATGGGGATGTCTGGTCATCAAAATCTGTCTCCTTCAGGTCACCCCTGAACCTCAAAGAACCACCAAGGGTTATCTGTGTTGAACCCTTTGCAATGACAGCCTGTGTCTCTGCGGGTATCTCAGCGTGGACTGCAAAGGCACTGGCTGCAAAGCCCAAAACGAAAAGGAAGACCGTGATTATAGCTAAATATTTTTTCAATTCCTAACCCTCCTTCAGGTTAGCGTTCTGCCCTGTAAAACAGGGTTTTAAAAATTTCTTTCTGCCCTCTCTTAGGAGCGCCTCACAGGTTAATCATGCAATAACCTGCAAAAACTACCCGTTTCTCTGACTCCCTTATCACCTCCCTTTCATCTGAAAATACTCTGCTACATACTCGCACAACCTTGAAAATCAAGGATTACAGACATTTGTAAAAGAAGTTTGGTTATTATTTATACCACTATCTGTCAAATTTGTCAAGTTTTTAAAGCATATAGAGACCGTAACTGACAGTTAATCAAATAAACATTGAAGCAATTTTCAGGCCAGCTGTATTTCTCTAACATAAGGAGTTGCTTGTAGAGGGATTTTCCAGTAAAATAAGGCACTTAGCCAGTACCACGATCTCTTGTTTACAGGTTCATGATATTCTAAACATGATAACTGTGTCGCAATAAAAACACATGGTGTGATTCTAGAACACACTAAGGTCTGTCAGGGACCATCGGGACGTTGCCCGACAGTGACAAGAGTGTTTGTGGATTGCCGTGTCAGGCACGGCAATGACAAGCTTTTTTCCCCTTTCTGTCATTACCCGGCTTGACCGGGTAATCCACTTTTTGTATTTAAAGGACTGTGGATTGTCGGGTCAGGTACGACAATGACAAACTATTACTTTTTGGGTCTGGCACGGCAATGACAGTATGGGGATTGGGGGTCGGATATCGGGACGGAAAGTTTCCTTAAATGACAAATATATTCCCGGGTAATACCTATCTGGTCCGGGTTGACACCCACTTTATTCAGTTGCTATATTATATTCAGTAGTGTCCCGTTAAAACCATGAAAACATAGGGAGATACATAAACTATATATAATAGAAAAATCTTAATGAGAGGAGTGTGATTTTAAAGAATGCCCACTGTGAGCGTGAAGGAGAGTGAGTCCTTTGAAATTGCACTGAAAAGATTCAAGAAGCAGTGTGAGAAGGAGGGAATACTCTCGGAGATCAAGAAGCGAGAACATTATGAAAAGCCCAGTGTAAAAAGAAAGAAGAAGATCATGGCAGCTCGCAAAAAGGCTCTCAGAAAGATGAGATTTGCACAGGGCAGATGAACGCACCTCTGTTAAAGAGAATTGAGGCCGATCTTAAAGATGCATTAAAGAGAAGTGACAGGCTGAAGGTATCAGTGCTCAGGATGATCAAGGCCTCAATAAAAAATAAAGAGATAGAAAAAGGTTCCCCTCTTTCAGACGAGGAGATCATTTCCGTATTAACTTCCCTTTCAAAGCAGAGAAGGGAGTCAATTGAGGAATTCAGGCGGGCCGGAAGGGAGGAACTTGTTGAGAAAGAAACAGCGGAACTATCAGTTCTCCAGTCCTACATGCCCGAGCAGCTTTCTGAAGAGGAGTTGAATGATATAATCAATAGTGCCATCCAGGAAAGTGGTGCCACTTCAGTCCGGGACATTGGAAAGGTAATGAAGATAGTAATGCCCAGGGTCAAAGGAAGGGCGGATGGAAAGGTAGTAAACCAGAAGGTAAGAGCGATCCTTGAATCCTCCGATTAAAGCCCTCGGGGCATGCTTTGACTGGGTAAGCCATTCTGGTCTTTGAAAGACCATGGATCGCCGTGTCAAGCACGGCGATGACAGGATGCGGTTATGGATTGTCGGGTCAATGCCCGACAATGACAATCTTCTTTTTTGTCATTCCGCGACCCCCGATTGATGCCTTCGGGGGCATGCTTGATGCGGAATCCATTGCGGTCTTTGAAAGTAGACTATCGGATCAAGTCCGACAGTGACAATGTGTTATGGACTGTCGGGTTGTTGCCCGATAGTGACAAGAGATGACATTAAAAATTCTTATTTGTAAAGGAGACATTTTATGACAGTTCGCCAGTTATATGAGAAGGCTGTAAATGCAGGCATTGAGAACGACCCAAGGGGCAGGGAGGTTGTTGACAAAGAGATAGAGGCCCAGAAGAAAAACTATGAGGAGCTCAAGGAAAAGGAGAAGGAGTATTTTGACATGGAGTCTCTCACAAACCCCTATTCTGACACAAGGATACTCCATGGTTCAGGGGATGAGGAGGTTAAGGCTCTCATCGCCGGGATAGATATTGAGGTGGGCGAGATTGTGCTTGCAGATCATCTCAGGAAGAACGGTAAAGGTATTGACCTGATCGTCTCCCACCATCCTGAGGGGATGGCCTTTGCGAACCTCTATGATGTGATGAGGATCCAGGCAGATATCCTCGGAAGGTTTGGTGTGCCCATTAACATTGCAGAGACCCTGATGGAGAAGAGGATATCAGAGGTGGAGAGAAGGCTTATGCCGGTAAATCATAACAGGGCAGTGGATGCAGCAAGGCTTCTTGATATACCCTTTGTCTGTTTCCATACACCAGCAGATAATATGGTTACCACCTATCTGCAGAGGCTTTTTGATGAGAAGAAACCCTATAGGATATCCGATGTGATTGATCTGCTTCTTGAATTGCCCGAGTACAGGGATGCAAAGAGGCTGGGCTCGGGTCCAAAGGTGATCCTTGGTTCTGAAAAACACAAGGCCGGCAAGATCTTTGTGGATATGACCGGGGGTACAGAGGGATCCAAGGATATATTCCAGAGCCTGACGACCTCAGGTGTGAACACAATAGTGGCAATGCATCTGAGCGAGGAACATCGCAAGGAGGCAGAAAAGAACCATCTCAATGTTATAATAGCAGGACATATTGCGAGTGATAATCTGGGGCTTAATCTTCTTTTTGACAGTATACTTGATGACGGGATAGACGTTCTGGAATGCTCCGGCTTTAAACGTTATATCCATGGATAGATGAAAGATGGGGTTTTATGGGATATGAAGGAATCGTTGAGGAGATAAAATCACGGGTTGATATTGTTGAGATAGTTTCAGAATACCTGAATCTAAAAAAGACAGGCGAGAATTTCAAGGCCCTCTGTCCCTTTCACTCGGAGAAGACACCTTCCTTTGTAATAAGTCCTTCCAAGCAGATATTTCACTGTTTCGGCTGTGGTGCGGGAGGAGATGTCTTCAGCTTTCTCATGAGGTATGAAAACATATCCTTCCAGGATGCCGTGAAACTGCTGGCTGAAAGAACAGGGATTGAGCTGAAATTCAGAAAAGATGATACTGAAAAACAGGGCAGGAGGCAGGTACTCCTTGAGATCCACAGGGCTGCGGCAGAGTACTTCCACCAGCTCCTCTGGGACAGGAAAGAGCCACTTGATTATCTTATAAGGAGAGGGCTCACCAGGGAGACGATCAGGGAGTTTTTCCTTGGCTACGCTCCTGGAGGTGGTGATGTGTTGTTCCGGTACCTGACAGACAAGGGTTTCAGCAGGGATGATATACTTGCAGCGGGTGTCTGCAAAAAAGGTGAATCAATGGTGATGGATACCTTCAGGAACAGGATCATTTTCCCCATTTTCAATATAAGAGGCGATGTGATAGCCTTTGGCGGACGGATATTCAGGGAAGGGTCCATGGCGCCCAAGTACCTGAACTCCCCTGAGACCACTATCTTCAGGAAATCCTACGAACTCTACGGCCTGTATCATGCGAAAAGGGAGATCAATAAAAAGGGATATGTAATCCTGACGGAAGGCTATCTTGATGTAATAGCCTGCAGTCAGGCTGGTATCAGGAATGTTGTTGCACCCCTTGGAACAGCACTCACAGAGCATCAGTTGAGGAAGCTAAAACCCCTTACCAGGAAGGTCCTGCTTTTGTTTGATTCAGATGATGCAGGCATAAAGGCCACTATGAAGGCCTTCTCAATGGTTTATGCACAGGGAATGCTGGGCAAGGTTGTGCTTCTCCCTGAAGGTGATGACCCTGATTCATATATAAAACAGAAGGGAACTGAAGCCTTCAGAAGGCTCATCGGCAATGCCATGGGGCTTGTTGATTTCTACCTGGCCACATCACGGTCAGGCGAGGTAGAGACTGTAGGGGAATTGATCAGAATCATCTCAAAGGTGGATGACGGGGTGATGAGGGCAAAGCTTGTCAAGGATATTGCAGAGAAGACCTCCCTGGCAGAGGTCTTTATCAGGGAGGAATTAACGAGACACCGTAGGGGCATGCTTGACAGTGGGGGGACCTTGAATATATCCTCTCATGCAATGGGGGTGGAAGAGATGCTCCTGTCCCTGCTTCTGAACCATCCTGAATACATAGAAGAGGTAAGAAAAGAGGTGGTGCCGGAACAGATTGAGAATGAAAGACTGCGGAGGATTTTTCTTAAACTTCTCAACTCCGACAGTGGTGATATAATATCCAGGATAGACGAGGAGGAAAAGGCCTACATCTCGCGCATTCTGCTTGATACCGGTTTTGATGAAGAAGAGCTTGACAAGAATGTGAAGGATTGCATAAAAAGGTTGAGGGAAAGGGGCTTGAGGAAAAGGCTCAGAGAGATCCAGGAGGAGATACGAATTGCTGCGGAGAAGAGTGACAGGGAATTATTAACTCTGCTTCAGAAGAAATGGACTGAACTTGTCAAGGAGGGGCAGCAAAGTGGAATACTATGACTTTTTTGATGACTTTATCTCAGAGGATGATACGGAGAAGGAGCACATCTTTGAGGAAGGGCCTCCCGTTGAAGATGAACATGCGAAAGAGGAGATAGAACGGGATTACAATCTAATATCATCCTACCTGAAGGAGATGGGCAGTGTGCCCCTCCTTACGAGACAGGGCGAGATAGAGATCGCCCGCCAGATAGAGAAGGGAAGGGAACGGCTTTCCATGCTGGTCTTTTCCGTGCCGGTTGCGATCCAGAAGCTGATAGAGCTTGGAGAATCCATTGAGAAAGGCGAGGCACCTATTGATGAGATTATAAGCATTGATGGTGACGAATCCGAGGAGGATCTCCTGCGGATAAAGAGGAGATTCTATGAGCAGACACTGAAGATCAAGAAACTCTTTCAGAAGAGGAAAAGATTGCTGAGGGAAAACAAGGACAGATTAAAACTGCGGAAAAACAGGAAGGAGATCTGTACAGAGGTCTTTAAGCTGAACCTGACAGAGGCAGCTGTTTATACCTTTGCTGATGAGATAAAGAGGCTCCACGAGCTACTGAATGAGAAGGTGGAGCAGTTAAGGGCAACCCCGCGGGATGTGGAACTGATGAAAGAAAAGGAGGAGCTTGAGAGACGTGTTGGGATGGAATATGAGGAGCTCTCAAGGGTTGTCAAGGCCATAAAAAGAACAGAGGAACAGATACACAGGGCAAAGAGCAAGCTTGTGGAGTCAAACCTCAGGCTTGTAATCAGCATTGCCAAAAGATATATCGGGAAAGGGCTCAGCCTTGAGGATCTCATACAGGAAGGCAACCTTGGCCTGATGAAGGCCGTTGAAAAGTTTGAGTACAAAAGGGGCTACAAGTTCAGTACCTATGCCACCTGGTGGATAAGACAGGCCATAACCAGGGCACTGGCCGATCAGTCAAGGACCATAAGGCTGCCTGTGCATATGATAGAGAGCATTAACAAGGTGAACAAGGTAACAAAGGAGCTTGTCCAGGAACTCGGAAGAGAACCCACTGTGGAGGAGATTGCCGAGAGGGCTGAACTGTCCGAGGCAAAGGTCAGGCAGATAATGAAGGCAGGAAAGGAGACGGTCTCACTGGAAACACCTGTGGGTGATGATGAGGACAGTTATCTGATGGATTTTATAGAGGATGCGGTTGTGGAGTCCCCCCTTGAGGAGGCGATGAGGGCAGACCTGAGGGAGCATCTTGAGAAGGTCCTGAGCAGTCTTAAGCCAAAGGAGGCAGAGGTTATCAGGCGGAGATACG
>DROX01000022.1 GCA_011321725.1 Nitrospirota bacterium
CCCTTATGGTGCTCACCTTGTCATTAAAGGAATGGGTGGTACAGACACGGGGGAAGAACCTTCGCGATGTCTCAATGTTATGATGATACCGATAAAGACCTGCATCCTTAAGAACCTGAAGTTCCTCTCTCTCCAAGATACCAAGGGTAGCACAGGGAAGAAACCCAAGCGCCCTTATCTCGCTTATGGCACTGGCAATAATCCTCAGTTCTTTCGGGTTCACCTTTTTTCCACTTGTTACAATGCAGAATCTCCGTGCACCCCAAACCAGGGCCTCTCTTGCCCTTTCAACCATGGTCTCCTTTGAAATAAGAGGATATGTTTCTGCATCGGTCTGGTATCTTGCTGACTGGGCGCAATAAAAACAATCCTCAGGACATCCACCGGATTTCGCATTCACTATTGAACAGAGGTCAACCTTCTTACCCCTGTAATGCTCCCTCACAGTACTTGCCACATCAAAAAGTGAATGCAGGGGCAGATTGTTTACAAGGTACTCTGCCTCTTCATATTCAATACCCTGGCCATTTATTATCTTATCTTTTATTCTCCCGCTAAAAGACATCTTCCCGTTTCCCGGAGAATCTTATTTCCTGAATAACTGCTACAGGAATAACAATTGCCCGGCTGACCGCCGGCACTATGAGCCTCAGGTGCTGTGAAAAAGAAACACATGTCTGAGGAACTCCATGGGCTCTTCAATCCTCAGACCACAATAGGGACATACATCCCTCTGAAGAGATGCCCTGTCTTTATCTTCAATCCCTTTCTCCTTTGTGCTACAACAGCTACCGGATTTTTTTTCAAATGATTTCTCCTTTTCCATAGAAATAATTATATCATATCAGTAGTGTCCAAAATAATTTTACTTTATCTATAACAAGGCAGGGTGCAATAAATACAGTCAACAGTCAGAAGTCAGGAGTCAAGAGTTAACAGTAAACAGTAAGCAGTGAGCGGTGAGCAGTTGATGGGTGGATGAGTAGATGAGTAAATGGGTAGATGGGTTAGCAGTAAGAAAGGCCTCCGAAAAATCTGCGATTTTTCGGAGTAGAGAGAGAAAAAGCTGAGAGATTACCGGATTGGACAGTATGATTGTAAATATCTTAATAGTACCTTATCTCAAATCCATTGAATTCACCCTGATAGGGTTCCCATGATATATCTATATTGGTAACATGCGCAGCAGGCGGACCTTTATAACACTCTGCAATGGCCTTCTCAATATCAGCCTTCTCACCTTCAAACACAGCCTCAACCCTTCCATCAGGAAGGTTCTTCACCCAGCCATGCAGACCAAACCTTGTGGCCACATCCCTCGTGAAGGCCCTGTAGAAGACCCCCTGGACAATTCCCTCAATGTACAGATGTGCCCTTGCCCTGGACATGAGATAATTATGCCATAGCATGAAAATTCTTTCAAGCCCTTTCAATGCCCTGGACTATCTACCAATCCCGAAGCCATCTCCAAAGACCATCTCAACATAGCCTCCACCTGGGAAAAACAGGTGGAGGCCATCCTTTTAAGGGTTTTCTCTACTTTCTCTCTACAATCATCCCTCCACCTACCTTTACTCCCCATCTGAACCGGTCAGGCAGTGCCCTGAACTCCTTTATCAGAGTACCTTCTGGCCTGAATACCCTGATATCAGCCCTGTTTTTCGGCTCAGGCCCCTTTCCTGCTATTATCTCCTCACTGGTATCTCCGTCTGTGTCCAGACAGCCTGTATATACCCCTTTGTTCTGTCTGTTGAAGGGTTCAAAGAGGGACACTGTTGAACCATCAGCCTCAAATATGCCTATCTCTCTGCCTCCAACCACGACCTCCTCTGCACCGTCTCCATCAATATCACAGCCTGCCACTGAGGAGGCATTGTATCTGTGGAGTTTCATCTCAAGTATCTCTTCTTCCACATACCACCGGCCCTGGGTGTCTGTATTGATTCTGTAAACTGTTATTTTCTGCCTCTGGTGTCCCGCAGGGCTCAAGACCAGGAGTTCCACACTGCCGTCACCATCTGTATCTGCTGTGGCCACCACGACTCTCTTTCCATAATGTCCGTGCTCATCGTGTCCTTTGTCATCTCTGCAGTGGCTGCGGCCGTGCTGTCTGTATCTGTCTTCCCGGTGATATGAAAATTCAAGACCTGTGGAGACAAAGCCCACTGGTGTGTATTTCATGACAGCTATTGTCGGGTGTCCCGCCAGGCCTGAACCTTCCACAAAGACCACCTCCTCTGTGCCGTCTCCGTCAAAGTCTCCCGCAGCGATACCCATACCGCGTTTTGTACTGAATATCTCCTGTTCATGAATCAGCCTGCCCTGCTGGTCAAAGACCCTTACGATGCCTCCTGCCTTCGGGTCTGGCCCCGGGGTGACCACTATCTCCCGCAGACCGTCTCCGTCTATGTCTGCCATTGCTGCATTTGCTCCGTAGCGGTAGGGGAATGCCTCAAGTTCAAGTAAGAGGTTGAGGTCAGTGTCTATGAGCCTTACAATCGCCCTGTTCTTCACTCCAGGCCCTGGTGTCGCAAGATACACAGGTTTGTAGGAGACCGCCTCCTGTACAGTTACATGTATCTCTTCGGATTTTGTGACAAGTCCGTCCGTGGCCTTTATTTCTATTTCATATTCACCTGGTGGTAGATCCTCTGATGCCTTTATTGTGAGGCCTGTATCAGAGGGGACATTCAGGTTCGTATCACCCATGATTGCCTCAAGGCCGTCCACGGGGCTTTCCACGCTCAGTTGTACCGTGCCTGTATAGCCGTTTTCTGCCTTGAGCGTTATTGTTGCCTCTGTTTGCTCTCCCTGCTTCAGTGTTATCTCCGATGGTTCTGCCTCAAGGCTGAAGCCTCTGACATCAAGTGTTATCTCAGCAGTATGGACTATACCGTCAGAGGTGGCCCTGATTGTCATTTCATAGGTGGCTGGCTCTGTGGCTTCTGTGGTTATGAACATGGTTACCGCCTCTCCAGGTGGCACAAGTGTGGCAGGGCTGAATGTTACTGTTGTACCCTCTGGCACTTCGTCTATGTCAAGGGCTACCTCTGAATCATAACCGCTTATGGCTCCTATCTGAAGTCTGTACCGGGCTGTCTCTGCCTGTTTTACAGATTGGTAATTGTTGTCAACACTCACAGTAAAGTCAGGCCTTTCCTCTGGTATGTCCACTGTGGTTGTGGCCTCGTTGTTTTCTTCATTGAACTCCTTTACTGCATCCTCAGGGTCAATGACCGCCTTAAGTACAAGCTGGCCTGAATAGCCTTTGAGGTCATAGGTAAACTCCACCTCCTGTACCTCTCCTGGTTTTATGGGGGCTATGGGCTGTGTTGCTACCAGTTGGCCTGCCACATAGAGAGCTACCTCTGAAGGTGTGGATTCTGTCCTGCCATAGTTCTTTACCACTACTTTCACAGGCAGGGTGTCATTCCTGATTCCTCCCACCCTTACATCTATCGTTCCCATGAGGTCGGGTAGCGAGGTGCCATAACTGAATGATGTCTCCCTTCTGCTTGTAAGGGAGCCATCCTTAAGCACTGCCAGGAGTTTATGCACCCCCGGGCTCTGTGTGCCAAGGTCTATCTCAATGTCCTTAAACCCATCAAGTGCTACGGTGCTGCTCTGAATCACCGTCCCATCCAGAAGCAACTCAAGCACAAACTCTCCGTGCCCCCAGAGGCTTACCCTTGCCTTCACCGGCTCTGTGCCTTCAGGGTAGTCATGCCTGTCTGTGCTGAGGCCGAGTACGACCCCACGGCCCACATCAAAGGCCTCTGAGCCAGAGACAAGGAGTTTCTCCCCATCGTAGATGCCATAAAGGAGCCTGTGAATGCCTGCCACAGTGCTCTCAAGAGGGAATACCCCCTTAAAGAGCACAGGCCCTTCGGCACTGAGCATCACCGCCTCTGTGCCCGACTCTTTTATTACATTCTCTGGGTCAACCACCCATGCCTTTACTGTGGCTGCCATGGCGGTGTTACTCTCTATCCTCAGGCTCAACTGCATGGTATCAGTGGGATTGTATGAGGCCCTGTCAAGTGTAGCCTCCTTTATCTTCACCTCTATGCCTGCCACATCAATGGGATGGGTCTCTGTGATGCTTTGGCCATCCTGGCTCTGAAGTTCCGCACTTATAGTGTATGTGCCTGCGGTCATCTCAGCAGGCAGGGTGAAACTCCTGGTTACTCTACCACTGAAGAGGAATGTCTCGGTATATCCGCCAGGGCCTCTGAGGGTCATCTGTCCAGTGAGGCCTGAGTCCTGAGCACTGATTTGCACTGTGACCGTCTCACCGGGGGCATACACCTGTTTGTCAGTGGTTACGGTTATCAGATCCCCTGCCCTGTAGATGTAGAGGGAGTTCAGGTAAATGGAACGGCCTGTTTCGTGGTAGATACCATAGAAGAGCTTCTCCCCTGTTATCTCTGGAAGTGGGATGTCAAAGGTAAGTGTCTGGGTGCCCGAGAGTTCAAATGCCTGCTCCTGTTCATAGTCTCCATAATGCACCCTCGCCAGAAGACTCCTGACTCCTGGGGCCTGACTTGTGACTTCTATGGTAAGCTGTGCCGTGTCTCCCTCACTGTAATAGGCTTTATCAAGCGTGGCATTAACTGTAATGCTTACACCCTCCACATGATACCTCACCGTGCCCTCCTCAATCACTCCTGACTTTTGACTCCTGACTCCTGACTGCAGACGGTAGTCTGCATAGTAGTCCTTTGTCTCTATATCCTCGGGAAGGACAAACCTGAATGTAACTGCCCTCTGCTCCTGAGGTCCGAGATACAGGGTCTCTGTCTGCTCCACAAAGTCATAACTCTTAAGCGTGAGGCTTACCTGCCCCTCCTGGTTGCCTGTGTTCTTGACCACAAAGGTAAGTTCTGCCTCTCCGCCTGCCTGGAAGCTCTGATAACCCGGCAGTTGCACTATCTCAAAGGCTGCTCCCTGAATGCTCAGTGGCTGGCTTTCGGTGGCTATCACCCTGTTAGCATCATCAAGAAGCTCTGCCTTCAGGGTGTAATCACCCGGCTTTACTGCTGACGGGTTGAAGCTGAACTGCACAGTCTCTGCAGCTGGTGTGAGACTGAAGGGCAGTGTAATATCCTGAACCCCGGCCCATACATCAGAGCCCTGGCCGTCTAAAACTGTAAGATGAATACTGCCTGAAATCCCGTTGTATCCCCTGTTTGTAAGTTCTACGGTTACTGGTATAAGCCCCTCTGTCTGTGTACCAGCCGCCACTGCCATAACCACATCGTCCTTCTTCCTTACCTCAAAGGCCACCTCAGCCGTGGCTTCAGGCAGACTGCTCCGGGCACGGAGGGTGTAACTGCCCTGTTTCAGGTCAAAGAGGAGTGTGTCCTCTGTGGTTGCCCCTGCCGCCAGTGCATATGTCTTTGTCTGCTCTTGCAGCAGGGTGTTACCCTCCATGAGTTGATATCTCACCTCTACAGTCTCATCCATCTGCCCTGTGTTTGTAATCCTTACAGGCAACCTTGTCTGCCCCTCAGGGTATACCTGCTCCACTGAAGGCTCTATCCTTACCCCCTCTCCGTAGGTGACTGGCAGGGTGAAGGTCTGGTTCAGGTCACCGGTTATGGTTATGGTGTAGGTGGTATCTGTGTTGATGGTGTCACTGTACTGGATAAGTCTGCTCTGGCCTGGCTCCAGTGTTATGCTCCTATTATCTGATAGGGAACCGCCTGCGGCAGATATCTCCACTGTGGCTGCTACCCTGCCAGGGTTGTCTATCCTGAGGTTTATCTCAAAAGGCTCATGTCCCACCACCTCAGGGGCATCCACTGAAGCCGTGAGGGATGGTTGATATACTTCAAAGATGGTCTTTGAGGATGTAAGAAGCCCCTCGGATTGATATACCTCTCCATAAAGCTGATGGATACCTTCAGCTGCTTCCGATGCAACTGGCACAGTGAAGCTGAATTGATGGGTCCCGCTGGCAGGCAGGTCAAAGGTCTCGCTGTAGAGAGTATTGAAGTTCTCATCCCGTACCTGCACTGTCAGCGAAGTCCTGTCAAGCGGACCCAGGTTTATAACATTCCCTGTTACTGTCACTGTCTCACCAGGTCTGTAAACATCCCTGTCTGTGTGAAGCCCGAGGGCTATGTCCCCATCTACCACATTGAAGGGATACTCAGAAGTACCTATCACCTGCCCTGTCTTTGATAGCAGCCTGCCCTGCAGATAAAACTGCCCTGTCTCGGATATGCTGCCTGCTGCCGTGCTCAGTTGCTCCGTGGTGTTTGCTGCCTGGTTTATGGGAATGTCTGTCTGCCAGTATATCCGCTCCTGACAGGCTGTGTCCTCCACTGTACCCTCCCGTGCACTCAGCAAAAGCACTTTATTCGTCGCATCTGACGGAAGCCCTGTCCAGCTAACCTCTATCTCGTTGTTGAGTACATTGGCTGCCAGGCTATCTCCTGCCTTCAGGTAGTAGAGTATGTCCTCTCCAGTATCAAGATTCGTGGCTGAGGCTGGTTCATACACCGTGCCATCAACCATGAGAGCAAGATAGTCTATCTCTGCATTGTCAGTGCCCTGATGCCTTATCCTTATCCTGTACTGCCCAGATGCATCGGGCAGATAATCACTGAGGTCAAGAACCTGTGTCTCAAAACTATCGGGGTAGTGAAGTACTCCACGCTCCACCCACTCCGTGCCATCCCATGTGGAGATATGATAGGATGCTGGAATCCATACCCTTGCACATTTGTTCACAATCTGTAGATGCAAAAGCCCACCATCTATGGGATATGTCCCATTGACAATGCTGCTCAGGGCTGTTATGGCCTCCTGCGTGAAGTAGACATCCCTGTCAGTCCTTACACCAAGGCCTGCATTGAGTCCTGATATGCTGAGCGTTTTTCTCAGATAAGCCACTTTGCCAGTTGTTGTATCTTTCATGTCCACCTGAAGGATATACTCTCCATTAACTGCCTGAGGAGGTATCTGGAAACTGTAGGTCTTGCTCTGTCCAACCAGAATAGTATCATTAATGCTTTCCCGATACACAGTTGAACTACTGTTGAAAAGACTTACTTTGTAAATCAGCCCCGTATCCACACCTCCTGTGTTTTCCACATCCATGGTTACTGTATCGCCTGCCTTGAGGGTCTCAGAGCCCGTGTATCTTATCAGCAGACGAGAGCGAGGAACCCAAAATCCTGTCCTGTAACCAATTGTGCTTCCTGAGGCAAGAGCCATGGTTATATCTACATCATGCGAGCCTGCTGTGAGGGTCTCTGCAATGGGAATTGCAAATGTAAGTTCAGTTGCCTGGCCCTTCTGTATAGAGATGTCCCTTGTGTCACTATAGCCAGCATCAGGCACAGAGACCGTCAGGGTCGCATCCCCTATGTCAAATATCCCTGTGTTTGTTATGTCCACGGTAAGGGTGGCGGTCTCTCTTACCTTGTAAAAGAATCTGTCAAGGCCAGGTCTAATGGTTACCATGTTTATAATCGGAGTGGTTACAGAACTGCCCTGCCTGGTCTCATCAGACTGGCTGTAGGTAAGGATGTATTTCCCAAATTTGAGAGATGGAATGGTTAAGGGTATGTCTATAGTGGTGCTTTGTCCTGCTGGCAGTGAAAAACCATGGCTTCCTTCGTAAAGAACCACCCCATCAGGGTCCTTGAAGGTTATCTGTAACTGGCCCGAGTTCACATCTATCAGACCTGTGTTTTCAAGACTGAAGGAGACAGTGTTCGTGCCTGCTGTGAAGGAGCCAGGCAGGATGGGGGTGACTTTTATCTGGCTGTCTAATACATCAAATGTGCCATGCCCCCCCGAAATCATGTAAGTACCGCTGAACAAGTTTATCACTATCACATAAGTACCAGTTTGTATAGTGGAAGATATAGTATAGTTACTCTTTATCAAGATAGTTCCATTGGCAGAAAGCTCTGCGCTCTGTGTCTCTTCAAAAAGCTTTGTACCTGAGGGGTCTATAATGGTTGTCTTTATATCAACAGGATACTGGTATGAGATATTGTTTTTAATAGAGATGCTTATTGTTACAGTTTCATCTTTTCCTTTTGTATAATATTCTTTATCGGTCTCTACTGAAACATTCACATTAGGCTGGAATACTCTTATGCCTTTACGAGCGTATCCAACAGATTCCCCTGTCTCATCATAAAATGTTGCCCAGAACCATCCTCTGCTATAAACATTGGGAACCACGATATGGAAGAAGGCAGAAGAGTTTGCAGGAACCTTAAATGTGTGAACCCCCTCTATTGTCCATCCATAATGATATCTAACTGTAATCGTATGGTCTGTGTCTGTATTATTCCAGCCTATTATAGTAAATGTAGCCGTTGATCCATAACTGTAATATTCCTTGTCACTCTGAATGGAAAAATTAAAATCCGGACTCTTATAAGGATTCTTCGGCGGGTTGCTTACCAAAAACCTGCCAGAAGGTTCTTCTGTAGTATTTTTTAATAGCCAGTTAACTACCTGAAATGTGTTAGGATCATCATCGTCATCAAAGTTCCAGATACCTTCTCCTGTAAGCTCATACGATGTATGCCAGATACCTTTCATACTATTTGGCTCAGTAATGAAAGAAATCTGTACAGTAGTAGAATCACCTGGAGGTAAATCAATCGGCACAGATTTTTCAGATACAATTTTTCTCTCCGGATCATAAATCTTAATCCTTGCATTAGTTGCATTAATTATATTCTCGGGGGGATTAGTTACAGGAATTATTAAGTTAACCTGCTCGCCAGGTCTTACTTCAGTTAAAGTCTCAGGTCGTTCAGCCCATGCAACTATATCTCTTATTAGTCTTCTCTCGGCTTCTGATGACTCTTTCCTCGTATATGCAGTATCTGGATATGCCGTTGTTGCAACTACATAGCCCTTGCCATATGGATACATCAATAACACTGGCTGTCCATTGGAAGTCCTTCGTAAAAGCACAGTTGAATCTTCAGGATATTGCGTGAAGTATCCATCTATACTGATATTGGGCGTGCTTTCCGTAAGTCCTGCAAGCACCGGATGCCATGTGTCTATAAAGGCAGACCTGTAAAAGCAACTCTGATCCTCTACCCAGCCATAACCACTGAGTGGCTTTCCATCTGGTGTTGGCAGCACTGAATATTCATACCCATGCTGCTGGGATAAAACAAGTATAGTTCCGCCCTCTTTAACATATTCCTGAAGCACAGTCTTCAGAATCTCTGAATTCTCCATACCATACAGCCCTGCACTCGGTATGATTAACAAAGGCATCTCGTCTACAAGTGCAGGAGACAGGTCTGCAAGGTTTAAAACCCTCGCAGTTACATTAAAAGATGCAAGTAGTCCAACCATATCATAAGCAAAACCATGATTTAAAACTCCAACACCGGCATATGAACTTGTTGGTGGAACAGATTCTTCTATTATTCCCGTGCCAACCGTAAAAGTTTCATCTGGACAGTCTCCTCCCTGACTTGTCTGACATTGGCCTGTTTCCGTATCACAGGATTGCTTAGGTCTACATCTACCACTGGATCCATTGCATCTTTTTGGCTCACATTCTCCTGTATCAGGATTACAGGTTTCACACTTGTTGCACTTTTCTTCTTTTTGTTTACATAACAGAGTCTCAGGGTCTTTTTCAAAACATTTACATTTTTTGTCATCATCGTCATATGGAAAATGAATGTAGGTAAACTTATTAAACCCATGTTCTTTAAAATATGTTAAAGGTTGATGTTCATGATCATTCGAATGAGTGGCAACATAGGTCGTCTCAAATGTCCCTCCAGTCTCTACTACAATTGCTGAGTGTTCTCGTGGATTTAATGATGAGCCACCCATTACTATCACATCGCCTTTTTTGAGATTTGAGGGAAAGGTGGTGCTTAACTCTGCACAGAAATAGTTCGCCAGTATTGCCGGAAATGGATTCGGCCTGATTACCATCCCTTTGTCATCCACACACCCCTCACAGTCAAGTATTGCCCCAGGGGCATTCCAATCCCAGCAGGGCACTCCCGGGCCTTTGCACATCCGAGGGTCAAAACTCTCTGTAAGACCTCCCGCCACCAGCGCCTGGGAGACAAAATTCGTACAGTCATATTTATAGGCGTTGTAGTTAGAGTTCCTTTTATTCCAGTACTTTTGTGCATAGAATACCGCCTTGTCTCTTTGGTAATTCAAACACGACGAGGACGAAGAAAAGGCCACACCTGTAATAATAAAGTTACTGATGAGCACAACTAAACATATACAGAACAGTTTCAAACGATTATTCATGGCCCCCTCCTTCCCTACTTCTTTTTGCGTTCTTTTATCTTCTTAAGAGCTTTTAAGACACTGTCATATCTGAAGTCTTTTTCCGGGTCAAATCTGCTTAAAGACTTCTTTAAAACAGGCACGGCCCTTTCATCTCCAAGTTCTCCTAACCAGTATATCGCTTGATCAACATAACCTCCATCCTTGCTGTTTTCCAATATATCTACCAGCGCTTCAAATGCCTTTTCCCTGTCCTCCACACCACCAGCCCTAATGAGCACACCTGCTGCATCCAGCCTTATCCCCTCATCTTTATCCTTCAAAGCCTTCATTGCATAAGGCACTGCCCTTCTGTCCTTCCTCTTGCTTGATATCCTGAACACCTTTGCCTTCATCAGATATGGAAAGGCGTATTCGTATTCTCCTTCTTCTGATAGTATCCTGCCAGCCCAGTATATTACTGTTTTCCTGCTCTCAGGGGTTACTCCTCTTTCCTCTACCTCCCTCCTCAGCACTTCCTTGATGAGCGGTAGATACTTCCTCCCGCCTATCTCATGCAACGCTATCGTTGCCCTCTCCCTTAACTGCACATACTCGCTCTCAAGAGCTATCCGCTTCAGTGCCTCTATCACCTCCGGCTTCCAGGTCTGCCTCAGGCGCATTATCCTATTTATGTGGTAATACATCATCTCCCAGTGGTCGTCCTCATCCCTCCACCACCTCATTACATCCACAAGTTCTTCAGGCTCCTTTGCCCAGGGTATCCGGCATACCTCCCTCAGATACCTCGCCTCATCCTTCGTGTAGTCCTTGTCAGGCCTCCCTTCCCACAACTCCTTACACCTTGCCTTCTCTGCCTCTGTCAATTCCCGCCTCTCCTTCGGCCCCTCCGCCTTCTGACAGGAGAGTATAAAACCTGCAATTAATGCAAACATCGCTATAAATGCAATAGCCTTTTTCATTTCTTTCTTCCTCCAGTGAATTTATTTGAATACTTTGACCTAAAAATACCTGCTTGAGAGAATACCCTTATCTCTCCCTCCAGTCCCTCCTGCTTTAATAGTCTCTTTCATTTTTATCAAATTTTGTTCTCATATTTCAACCTTCCCCGCTTTTCCTCAAAAATAATCTACCCGAAAGGCAATTAGTGAAACTCCCCCGACAGGAGTCGGGAGCTTCTTGTTATCCAAGGTCTAAACCTAATTGACCCTTGTCTTCTTTCTCTTGATGTTCTACATATTGCAAAATAGCCCTTTCATTTAGCCCAACCGTTGATACACAGTACCCTCTCGACCATAATCCACCTCGCCTTATCGCTTTCTGTATATACTTAAACTTTTCCCTCATTCTCCTTGCACTCTGACTCTTCATGTATTGCACTACTCTTGCCACCGATAGCCGAGGTGGTATTATTAGTACTATATGCACATGATCCTCTTGTACCTTTACCCTTACTACCTCGATATCTTCTTCTAATCCTTCCATATTTGTTAATAGATTCTCAAGATACTTGTCTATACCTTTTACAAATAGCTTACGCCGATATCGAGGCGTCCAAACAATGTGGTATTCTGTGTAATATACACTGTGATTGCTTTTCCTGAACCTCACACCTTAATTATATACATTTACCTTCAATCATTGTTTGGACAGCCTATCCATCACCAGACTGAAGTCTGGTGGTTTATCGGCAGACTAAAACTCACACATCCGAAGTGTGATTTTTGGTCATCACCGATGCAGGCTGACCATTTCCTTGCACTTCCGATGTGCAAGGATGGGCCTGGCTTTCTCTATTGAAACTACCTTGAACTGATATATCCCCGTCAGAACCTTCTCAAGGTCACTTGCCACTGGCAGACCAAGGGTGCTGCCATTTCTGCTTATATTCACTGCCCCCTTTATCAACTCAGCCCTGTCACACCTGGCCTGAGCACCCTTTACCGGAAAACTCTTGTTTATGCAACTGTAAAATTTCAGCCCCCCTGCTATCAATGCCTGTGAAACAAAATTCGCACAGTCCGTGCCCCCCTTCTCACACTCAGGCTTCTGAGGATTGAAACACTTGTAGTCTTTGAGATTATAAGAATCTGTTGCACAATAATCTAAAGCATAATTTTTGGCTGCCTGAGGATTATAATTTATCACCTCTGCATAAATTCTCACTGAAAATATTAATAACCAAAATACAGTTATTACTGCTAACATCCTTTTACTCATCTTCTCCCTCCTTTTTTGAAGATGATACATCTATAGCTTCAATGGCTTCGTTTACCCATTGTTTTAAATAACTTGCATCTGGATGATTTGCTATTCTTTCTAAAACTGGAATGGCTTCTTTGCTTTTCAATTCTTTTAAAGCAGTTATTACTGTGCCCAATACTCTTCTGTCATTATAACCATGTATGTTGATATCCCATTTTTTCTTTTCCAAAATATCCTCACTCAGATTAATGAGTACCTCTTTTAATTTATTAAGATCCTCCTTCACATAACCCTCCTTAGTCAGCCTTATTAGAAACAATGCTGCAAGGGCCTTACTTTCGTTGTTTTTATATTCAAGAGCTTTCCTTATTATGGCTATACCTCTTGCTTGCCACTTCGTGCCTATCATGTTATGAAATATATAGCCAAGGGCTGCGGTCTTGCCTTCCTTTGCCAACTCCTCAAGCACAGGAAGTGCCGTATCCGCATCCCCAAGGGCAAGCAGTGCTGCCGCCGCCTTCAGCCTCACCCTTTCGTTATACCTCTTTATCTGTCTCACATACTCCTCATCCTCTGAGGCATAATACTGCCTCGGCCACTCATACCTCACATACCTCCTCAATAGCGGCACCACCTCCCTGTCACCATACCAGCCCACCACCTCAAGCACACACTCTACCTCAAGAGGTTTGTCCCAGCACTGCCTCAGTATCTTCTTGAATTCCTTCAGAGCA
>DROX01000023.1 GCA_011321725.1 Nitrospirota bacterium
ATGGTCGGGGCGACTGGATTTGAACCAGCGACCGCACGGTCCCGAACCGTGTGCGCTACCAGGCTGCGCTACGCCCCGATGATTCCGTATTTCAATACTAACCCAGGTATGGAGGTGTAAGTCAAGGGTTCGGGAGAAAAGTCTTTAGTGCCACTGAGATCCTGGATAGGACCAGTCATATCTGTTACAGGAACCCACCCTGTGTTTACGCATCTCCTCATAGGCAAGCCATTCCTCATCATATCCAATGCCTTTAAGCTCTCCCAATGCATAATAGGTCTGGGTTTCCCGTGGGTTGAATCCGAGCCCGGGTTCAACCCTGTCAGGTATACCGTCCCTATCACGGTCTTCAGATGCAAGTTGTGCATTGCTCTTGCCCCGTTTCCATGCATGATACATCTGCCAGTGCTTGAACTCATGAAGAACCACCACAGCAAAGGTGTCTATATAGTGGGTAATGCGCCAGCCATCAAAGTCAGCACCTGTACCATCCTCTTTGTGAGAAACCAGAGGGAACCTGTCCCTCATCTTCGGACCTGCCTTTGTGAGATCGCAGACATGAATCGTCTTGTAGGCATAGCCTGGCGAGAATAAAGCAAGCACACTCCTTCTGTTACAGTAACTGAATTGGCTGCCACCATATTCAATGGTGGGATTCTGTCCATAGGGGTTTGCGCAGGGTGTCTGTTTCCAGTAATAAAACCAGTTGGGGTACTTACCCTCGGGATTGTTTTTTACATCACGGTGGTAAAAGATCTTTATCTTTGATGTATCCTCTGCATGACAGTTCTCAATATCAAGCACAGCCTTTATCTTTTTCAGACCAAAGGCTGAATTACGCGAAGGCAGACCGGTATAGATGATTTTAATATTCCTGCCGCGCCTGTTTGCAGGCTCCACTGTGATCTTTGAATCACCTATGGGGGGCACATGCCAGACAACTGCGTCGGCATAATTAGATGGGTTTACCTCTGCCCTGAATCTCAGTTCAAGTTTCCCCGGTCTCTCTGTGTTGAAAAGGTCTCTGCCTGTTTTGTTCCAGGGGACGATCTTGAGAGTGTAATTGATTTTTCCACCTTTTCCGATTCTTCCTCTTAATTCAGGAGATAATCGGTTGTTTGGGTCAAACCTGAATACCATCATGTTGCCCTTTATGTGGCCTGTCCATCTTCCACTTGCCCTGTGGCCCACCCTGTTGTTGTAGACATCAAGATAGATATTCTTGCCTGTACAAACATTTGACAGTATATTTGAACCCGCCCTGGCACGGCATTTAAATGTACCGAACCCTTTTATAGGCACAACCTTCTCAACAGGTGGTGGGAAACCTCTTATTAACCATGGATAGACAGACTTCTGTACATACCTGACCACGGCCCACTTTCCGTTGTAGCCCCTGCCATAGGTGACACGCTTAAGGGTAAGCTCTTCGCTGTAGGTATAGCTCAGGTTCTGGAGTTTCATGGTTCTGCTTCCCTTCAGTACAACAGTGCCCTCAGAACATTTAGACTGGCCAGCATAGACGTTGGTTGTCAGGTTGAAAAACAATGATAAAACAAGCAGGAGGAATGGAAAAAGGACCCCTGTAACCCTGTAAATTAATTTTATGTCCTGTCTCAGGTTAGACTCTCCACGGGTTCTTTGACACCCTTCAGCTCCTCCATCAGTTCCCTGACGGTCATTATCCTGTCTACCCGGTATGCATTGGAGCCAACAGTATAAAGAGGCTTTTCCTGATCAGGGTTGTAGCCTGCTGAACTGAGAAGGCCGTTACATATGCAGAAGTGACTTTCGTTGCTCTCCTTGGCAAGGCATCTTGTGAACCTTCCCCTGTCGTCCTTGAAGAGCACATATCCCTTGTCACACCTTGGCGGACGGCCTCTCTCAAGGGCATCCATATACATGGGTGAGTGCTTCAGGATACGGAAGGGAAGTCCGCAGGGCGAGCCCGGTACCCCTGCTATGATTATATCATCCTTCTTCGCCCTTACAACCGCCTCCTTGTAGGCCCTGGTGGCAGAGCTTTCCTCTGTAACAAGGAACCTCGTGCCCATCTGTACCGCATCTGCCCCCATGGAGAGGAAGTGCTTTATATCCTCATGCGTATAGATTCCACCGGCCACGATTACCGGAAAGTCTCCGTATTTTCTTGCCACATCCTTTACAGGTGGCAGGAGGCGCTCCAGCCTGTATTCCTCGCGTTCTATCTGTTCGGGCTGAAACCCAAGGTGTCCACCTGCCAGAGGGCCCTCAAGAACAACTGCATCAGGACGATATCCCTGGCGTTGCCATTTACGGCATATTATCTCAAGTGCCCTTGCAGATGAGACTATGGGTATCAGGGCTGTATCCTTTGGCCTTGCGATTGAGGGAAGTGAAAGGGGCAGTCCTGCACCGGAGATGATCATATGTACCCCTGCATCAATAGCTCCCTTAACAGATGCCTCGTAGTCCTTCACGCCGGCAACCATGATGTTTATCCCCACCACACCACCGCTTTCAAGGGCAAGGGAGACCTCTGTATAGGCAGCCTCATAGGAATTGAATCTTTTGTTGTATCTCTTTGAAAGAAGCCTGTCCAGTGCGGCGCTTGAGATCACTCCCACTCCACCCTCCGAAGCAACGGCACTGGCCAGAGGATAGAGTGACACACCTACACCCATCCCGCCCTGGATTATGGGGGTCTCAATCCTGTGATCTTTGATTACTAAAGGGGACAGCAAATTACTCTTTCTGTTTATCCTCTTTATGAGATAAACGGGTTATTCAACAATACCTGTTCTCTTATTGTAACAAAAATGATAGTGTAAAATGTCAAAAATGTTATTGTTTAATCCTGTGGCTGGCTATTTTTAACGGAAAAAACCTGGCGGAGAGGGTGGGATTCGAACCCACGGTGGGGTTGCCCCCACAGCGGTTTTCGAGACCGCCGCCTTCAACCACTCGGCCACCTCTCCGTAAATACTTGTATATCAAGGTGATATGGCAAAAACTTAAAGTTAATTGTCAAATATACTGGTTGACATCTGCTGGACTTATTATACCATTTCAATGCTGTCCGATAAACCGTGTAATTTGAACATCCGGAAAAGGGTTCGCAGTGTTTCTTGGTAATAGGATATAATTATCTGATGGAGGTCTTGATTGTTGCCTATATAGCGGACATGTTAATAGGTGATCCTCCCTGGTTTCCCCATCCGGTCAGGATGATGGGCATCCTGATAGAGCATCTTGAGGATATTGCCAGGGGGCTCTTCAGGGGAAGGGTGGGGCTGATTGTGGGCGGTGGTCTCATTGTTCTC
>DROX01000024.1 GCA_011321725.1 Nitrospirota bacterium
AGGATCTGCCTCCAGTCAATCTGAAGGACTATCTCTCTTAAAGAGTCCAGTCTGCCCGAGGCAAAGACAGCACCAACAAGGGCTCCCATACTTGTGCCTGCCACGTATTGGATATCAAATCCTGACTCAAGCAGGGCCTCAATGACACCGATATGGGCCCACCCCCTGGCAGAACCGCTTCCGAGGGCAAGCCCGATCTTCTTTCTCTTCTTTGAAGGCACTGTTATTTAGAATAGCCTTTTATTGCATCCTTTAACAACTCCACAGAAGGGACACTACTCAGCCTTCCCGAGGCATCAGAGAACATCCTTCAGGAAAAGCCTGAGACATCCACCGGCTGGATATCTCGGCCGTTTACAAGCACAGAAGGTGAGCCCCTGAGGCCGAGTTTTTGTGCTTCTTCTTCAGATATGCGATAGAACCTTATCTCTGCCTCAATGCCTTCCTCTTCTATAGCCTTCTTGATATTTTCCCTGAGGGGAACCTCGGAGGCACAGTTCAGCGAAATGTAGCAGTCTATTTTCACTGACATCTATCTGCTCTTTCTCCTGATATATTTAACACCAGGTAGTCCTTTAAAATCACTATCCTGTGTCCATATAGTGGCATTGTATTTCCTTGCAGTAGCCAGAACAATGCTATCAGCCATTGGTATTTTTAGTTCATAGCCTATTTTTGCTGATAACAGAGCAATTTGTGTGTCAAGCTCAATAACATGGGCTTGTTCCATTATAGCCAGAATCTGGAGTGCTATTTCCTCTCCTTTCTGACGAAGTACTGATTTAAAAACCTCATGTATGCATATTGTAGGAACAATCAGTTCCATTATATTGCAGAGAGGTTTTGCAAAAAAGTCAGCATTAGGGCCATCAGCAAAATACTCAAGCCAGCCACAAGAATCTACAAGATTCATAGTCTGTCTTTGTCTCTTTGAACTTCGGTTTTTATTCCCTTAAGAATCCCTCTCATCTCTTTAATATCTTTCGTAGGTATTAACTCTATTCTGTCAAGATACTGAATAACCTGAAGTTTTTCTCCTGGCTTGATACCCATAGAATCTCTTATATCTTTTGGGATTACTATCTGATATTTTGGGGATACAGTTACAGCCTTCATCTTACATCTCCTTTATCGATCATGTTTTTGTAAAATTATTATAACATAAACTGATCATTCCAACGCATGTTCTGATCCATTTAGCTATTTGAAAAAACCAAAAATAATAACCGGTAATTATTGAATAGTAACCATCACTTCCGTTCAATCACCTTTCCCTTGTATCCCCCTGCCCTTGCCACAGCCTTCTCAAGGGCCTCGTTTGTGACCTTCTCATCAACCACAAGCCATGCCTTCTCCTCCATGAAGGATACCCTTACCTTCTTGACACCATCAACCCCTTCCAGGGATTTCTTTATTGCAAGGGGTCAGAGTTCACAGACCATCCCCTGGATCTCCATTACCACCTGCTGGTCAATGGCATAGGATAGGGAGACCGAAAGAAGCATTAAAACAAGGAAGAACAGGAATGTTTTTTTTAACATAAAAACCTCCTCATTAGTTGTAAGCTATTGTTTGCCCTAATATTAGACCCTACGTTTACCTTTTCTTTATTCCGCACCTGATGGGGATCCATTCTTTATGCCATTCTGGATTGAGCTTTCTCCTATTCCACACAGCAGGCCATCTTTCCAAGGTCCTCATTAAAACTCTGGGCAACCTTCTTTATTGCCTCAGAGAGGGTGGGGAACACATGTACTGTGTCCCTGATGTCATATATGGTCATCCTGTTCTTTATTGCATAAGTGGCCATGGTGATTATCTCTGATGCACGGGGGCCGACCATATGCACCCCCACAACCTCCTTTGTCTCTGGATGGATTACCATCGTGACAACTCCCCTGGTGTCTTTCATTAGAGCTGCCTTTTCAACATGCTCCAGGGAGATGGTCCTGCAGAGGCAGACATTGTATTTCTCCGCGAATTCCTCCTCTGTCAGACCCACAGAGGCAAGCTCGGGAGATGTAAATACCGCCCGCGGGATGAGGTTGTAATCAATCCCCTTCTTTTTATCCTCAAACATGTTCTGCACTGCCATGCTTCCCTGCTTGGCAGCCACTGTCTCAAGGGGCATGATCCCGGTAACATCACCTGCAGCATATATATGGGGCTTTGTTGTC
>DROX01000025.1 GCA_011321725.1 Nitrospirota bacterium
ACATAACTGCAGAGCAGATCAATGAAATCCTCTTTTGACAAAAGCCCCGGTATCCTTAGAAACTCCTCCCCCTGTGAGTTTAAGAAAACAATGGTTGGCACGCCCTTTATGCGATACTCCTTTGCCAGCTCCTCCTCTGTCTTGTTCTTCTCTATGATCTTTTTTCCGTCAACCTTAATTTTTATCAGGTCTGTTGATGCAAGTATCCTTTTAACCCTGGTATCCTGCAGGATCTGATCCATCTTCTGACACCAGCTGCATCCGTCAATATAGAAGTACAGCAGTTTTACATCTGTAGCCTTTGCATATGTTGTTGAATATGTCAGGAAAAGAAAGGCTGCAAATGTTATTATCAACTGCTTCATCTTGTATTATGTAAAAGCAATATGTATGCCAGTGGATTTTCCTGATAGAAGGTGCATATCTGTACATTTTTGTACAGTTTTAATGGATCTACTGTTCAGATATGAACTGTCCTGACCTGCCTGTCTTGAAGAGATTTTCATTGAGGTAGAGGCTTACAAGGCTCCTGAGCCCCTTGATGGAGACAGAAAGGTCATGTATTGTCCTGATGGAGAGGAGCCTCCTTATGAGAAACCTTGGCCTGCCATAGAACCTCCTGAAGGCTATCTGTCTCAACCTGACTATCTCCTCCCGCGTCATGCTGTGGGGAACGAATGCAGCGCCCTGATATGTATAGTCCTCCCATTCATCCGAGATGTAGCCAAGCTCTGGTGCGCGGTCATACAGTTCAGTACCAGGGAAGGGGGTCAGGGCATGGAAGTTAGCCACATCAGGATCAAGCTCACAGGCAAACTCTATGGTCTTGAGGGCCTCTTCGTAGGTCTCTCCAGGAATACCGATCAGAAAAGGTGTAAAGACCTTCAGACCTTCCTCCTTTGCAACTCTTACGGCAGTCCTGATCTGTTCAACTGTTATTCCCTTTCGCAGGGCATTGAGATTCTTCTGCACTCCGCTTTCAGCACCCATCAGTATTGCCCAGCAACCCGCATCCTTGAAGGCCCTCAGCAGCCTCCTGTCCACCTGGTTTACACAGGCAGAGGCGAACCATGTGAAATCAAGCCGCCGCCTTTTTATCTCCTGGGCAAGCTCCAGTGCCCTTCCGTAATCAGACGCAAGGGTATCATCAATGAACTTTATCTCCCTGTAGCCCTGTCCGAGGCAGTGCTCTATCTCTTTCATTACATTGTCAACACTCCTGTATCGGATCCCCTTTTCACGGTAGCGATCTATCTGGAAGCAGAATATGCATCTCCTGTTACAGCCCCTTGATGTTATTATCACAGCCACGGGCTTTCTCCTGTATGTGGCAGGTGGGGGGATGTAAAGGTCGGGACTGCCAAGGAGTTCCCTTGCAGGGAAGGGTAGTTTGTCAAGCTCCTCTATCAGGGGCATCGGCGGGGTCTCAATTATTTCGTCTCCTTTTCTGCAGGCAAGCCCCCTTACACCTGAAAGGTTTCTTCCACAGCTTATTGCTTCTGCAAGCTCCACCATGGTTACCTCACCCTCGCCCGTAACCACCGCATCAACAGCATGGGTATCGCCAAGACACTGCCCCTTAACAGCTATGGGATAGGGACCCCCTGCCACAACAAAGACATGTCCAAGCCCTGCCTTTACAGCTTCTGCCATCTTACATGCCCTCTTCCATCCAAAGGTGGTTGAGTAAAGCCCGACAACCCGGGGCCCAAAGTCTTTCAAAGCCGAAAGTATCTCTCCATGGCTTAAGAACGCACCATTGAGAAACCTTACCTCATGGCCGGCCTCCATGAGGGCTGAGGCCACATAGAGGGTGCCAAGGGGTTGCCAGTAGTTTATCTGCACGGATGCGGTCTTTGTCGGGAATATATCCTCAGGCCGCCATGGCGGGATGACAAGGGCGATCTTCATATTAACTCCCTGTTACAGCACAAGTTTTAGTGAATCAGCATAGTCCTGTTCCGTGGAAATTTTGCGTACTCACCATCAATAAACGTTCAGACTCTATGCTACCCCTTTGAGTTGCTCTTTTATAGATTTTCAAACAAGAAAGCACTGTTTCCGGTTTCCTTCTTTGGTCCCATTCTGCCTCAATATCTCTGATGCTGCCTTCATCCCTGAAAGGAGTGCATGATCCATGTTGAGATAACTGAATGAACCTGTTCTGCCTACAATAAAGAGGTTTTTAAAGCCCTTCAGATAATCCTCAACCACGGCAAGATTTTCCCTGAAGGCAAGGTCAAAGATGGGGTAAGCATTTTTTATTCTCATAGTGAGTGCATCCATAACCTCGCTGCTTTTGAAAAAACCAAGTCCTCTGAGCGCTTCCATGGTAATACCCTCAAGCTGCTCATCACTCATGCTCCAAAGGCCATCACCCTCGGAACAGAAGAACTCCACCACAAGGTGGGTCCTGCCCTCAGGGGCCATGTAAGGGCTCCAGTTCTTCGGCTCATGAAGACGTCCGAAAGGCAGATCCTTGTCAGGGAAATACAGCCAGGTAAGCTCTGTTGCCTGATCCCTCTCAAGGAAAAGGGTTACCAGTATGAGATGCCTGTAAGAAAGCCTTTCAAGGGCTTCAACTACAGGCGCTGGCGGTGCGGGTCTCATTATGTCCAGTAACGCATGAAGGGGAATAGTGGATACAAGCTGGTCCACCTCAGACCTGATGAGTCCCTCTCTTGTCAGGATTGCGACCTCCCTGACCATCTCACCATCATGAAGGATCTCAAAGACACTGCTGTCCGTTAAAATCCTTGCCTTATCCTCTATGGCCCTTTTCAGTCTATCAGCTATCATCCCGATACCATGGGAGGGATACAAGAACTCATCTGTAAGGGTCCGCATCCCTTTGTTCTTCCTCTTCAGCATGGCCTCCTTAAGGGCTGAACCAAGGGAGAGGCCGTTTATGCGCTGTGATATCCACTCCTTACTTATCTCTGAACAGTCTCTACCCCAGACCTTCTCTGAATAGTCCCTGAAGTAGAGTTCAAATATCCTGCGTCCGAAGTTTCTTACAACCCACTGTTCAAGGTTGAGTATATCATTATCACTACCATCACCAATAAAGGGGACCTTGAGCTTTTCTTTGAGATAGTCGGCAACCATAAAGACAGAGTTTAACGGGCCAAGCCCTGTCAAGGCATTCAGTGGCCTGAGGGGATAATCAATGTATTTGCCATTGATAAATATCTTGCTTCTGCGTCTTACCGTGAGCAGTTCATTACCAAGGAGCCCCTTGATCAGGGACCTCAACTCTTCGCTGTCCGTGAGAAACCTGTGGCCGCCAAGGTCAAAACGAAACCCCCTGTGGTGAACCGTCCTTGAGAGTCCACCAACAGAAGGTTCCTTCTCTATCAAGAGCAGGGAGACCCCGGAGCCTGCCAGGGTATAACCAGCACCAAGGCCGGCAAGACCTCCACCAAGTACTACTATCATTTTACTATAAGCACAGGCACATTGGCCCTGTTTGCAATCTCTCTGCTCACACTGCCCAGAAGGATGTTATGCAATCTTTTTCCCCTTGACCCCACAACGATCATGTTAACCCCCTCTTCTTCCGCTATCTTCAGTATCTCCTCTACCGGATGTCCTTCCCTTATGACAGGCCTTATACCTGTTATTCCCTTCTCCTCAAGTGCTTTTTTAAAGTAATCCATGATCTTCTGGGCCTTCTTGTCTAAGAGTTCTTTATAGTCGGTCCCCTTGAGAGCCTCCTTTAGTTCCATGATCTCTGTATCGGTAACCAGGTCATCCATCATGGACAGGCCTTCAAGCTTCTCCACATATAGCAGAATAATCTCATCAGGTTTTACACAGGGAAAAAGTCTTGCCATTGTATCCACTATGGGAAGGGAGCCCTTTGTATTATCAACACAAACGAGTATCTTCTTCATATCCACCGTCTCCTTTGCAATTTGAGGATTTTACCTCTTCTTTTACTCCTCAGACTCGCTCAACTCCTGATAGTACTTCTGCATCTCCTCACTGAGACCTTCAATCTTGAGTTCGCTTCCACCACCGTACCCGGCAGCCTCAACTGCCTCAAAATAACCAGGCTCTGTACCTGTCTTGGCTGAGATGCTATAGCCAAGCATGAAACCGCCGGTCCACACAACAGCTGCAATCAAAAGCCAGTATATGGTCTTCATTCTCCACCTCCTGCCTCTGAGCCACCACCTTCTTCCATCTGATAGAGTTCTTCAAACTGTTTCTGCAGCTCTTCCTCTGATAGTGCCTTTTCCTGGGTCACAGCACCTTTACCGAACCCCACCTCCATGAAAGGCGGCACGGCATAGCCTATCATGAAACCAAGAAAGGCCATCACCACTATTATTACTATCCACATATATGTCCTTGTCATTACCTCCTCCTGAAGCTTTTGTAGTCACTACTTAGGCCTTTTTGATCTTGAAGGTGAATTTGCCACCCTCCATCTGCTTTTCAATGATCTCGTTACCGTTTGAATCACACATGGCGGAGATGGACTCTGAAGATGAAGGATTGTCAAATACAACCTCCAGTATCTCGCCACTCTGCAGTTTCTCAAGGGCCTTTTTCGTGTAAAGCTGGGGATGTGGACAGACATATCCTGTGACATCCAGGGTGTAGACTCCTTCTTCCTTCTTTTCAAATTTTACTGCCATTTTCTTTACCTCCTTAAGATTTAATTCTAAAATGTTTATTGTGATAAACCATTACAGCTCAAGCTCAAGCCCTGCCATCTCCTTTGCCATCTTGCGCTCTGTCCACCAGTTGAAGAACTTCACACCTATGTACGCACCACCTATCATTCCGATACCAAAGAGCCAACCCGAAGGGTCACCCTGGGCTGTACGAACAAAGAAGGCACCCACATTACAGCCAAGTGCAAGCCTTGAGCCTATACCCATGAAGAATCCACCGATAATCGCCCAGATGGCCAGCTCCTTGGTGGGCTTCTTGAATTTGAACTCGTTATGCAGAAGAGCCATCACAGCAGCACCACCTATGAGGGCAACACTCATCCAGTCAGCTGGATTAAAGGCAGGATTGGGAATACCGTTTACCCACCCGAAAAAGATGTTGTCCATGAAGTTCCAGCCGAATATCTTGTGCAAGGTCCAACCAACCCACTGGGCCTCCTGGGTTGTAACATACCAGTACCCCGGATCAAAGACCGTTCCCTTCGCTGAAAGGCCATAATCAAATCCGAGCCTGGCAAGGATGGTACCTGCATTCTTGACACCAAACTTCATCCTGAGCCCTTCAATAACAAACATCTGCAGCCCGCAGGCGATCCCCAGGAAGAGCCCTGCAAGGGCCGTCCTCTTTGACGCAGCAATCATGCCCCAGAAGCCCTGTATATGGTCGGCTAATGTAACAGACCTGCCCTCCTTCTCCACCTTCCGCACCACATTCTTTTTGACCCAGAACAGATAAACCCATATAAGTAGCAGAAGGGCAGGGATCACCACACCGATAAAGAGGTTACCAATGAAGGCACCTTTGATTGAGTCGGTCTTCATGCCAAGCATCTCGGCAAACCTCAATACAGGCTGGTTCCATACATAACCTGCCAGATACTGGTCTATCCAGCCATCTGCAACATTTATTGAGGGTGGAAGCCCCTTCTGAAGCGCTGATTCCTTCCAGGACTGGGGCACAAAATTATTAAAGAATCCACCAACATCAACAAATATGGCCTGGGTTACACTGATGGAGAGTATCACCATGAGGGATACCCCGTTACCCTCACCAGTCTTGTAAAGTGAGCCAGAAGCACAACCACCGGCAAAGACCATCCCAACCCCGAAGAAGACACCTGCTATCATGGCGTGAATACTGGTAGGTGCTGGATGGAATGTACTCCAGCCAGTGGCGTTAACAAAGGCTGATGTGAAACCGAAAAGAACGGTAGCAATCATTATGCCCACCACCATCCTGGGAACCCCCACAGCAAAGAGGTCCCTGAAGGCAGAGGCAAAGCAGAAGCGACCATATTGAAGACACATGCCATAGATAAATCCGAACCACAGATATGCCTGAAGATACACGTAATACTCATGGAAGCCATAGGACACGATACTGACCAACACGAAGAAGCCCACTATGGCGAATGCCCAGTTTCTGTTTTTCTTTGAGACTGTTTCCACCTCGTTACCTCCTTTTTTGTTTGGTATCTATTCTAAACCCCACAGCAGAGTCCAGACATCTCGTTACATTAAAAAGCAAACTCTGTGCCATGGAGAAAATCTCCATTTTTCATTATTCCATAGCTAAACCTGTCCCATATTGGACAGAATGGCACACCTCCCTGTCCTTTTATGGCCAGCCATGGGGTATGAGAAGGGTTACAAAGGTCTTATACCGGAACCTGCCTGTGGAGCTGGTAAACCCTCTTGAGATGTATCCACTTTGAGGGATAATATCCAGCTGGGTGCTTGATATATATATCCTTGGCAGGGCTATGGTATCAGTATCAGGAGTGGTATTGTAAAATTCCGGACACCCCAGCTCCCATGTGAACTGAAGTGGACTTCTGTAAGTCTGTATATTGTCCCTCTCACTGGTTGAATCCATGCAGATAATCATCTTGTCAGTGAAGAGGTCAAGGATTGGTACCACAGCACGGGTATCACCCATGGACTGATCCTGTGTGATTGGATATACAAGTACCTTCTCGTAGGGCAGCGTGTCAATGACACTGCCAGCCTCCTTGATATTCACAAGACTGATTTTCATCAGGAAAGGCCTGTAAAACAGGGCACATATCATCAGGGCGGTTACCATAGCAAGGGTGGTTAGGAAAGGACGGCTATCCCTGTCAAGAATGCTCCTGAGTCCGTAGCCAGCAAGCAACGATATAAATGGGAGCAGAGGGATGATATACCTCATTCTTCTTGCATTAAAGAGAAGGATAAATAGCAGGGGCCATAAGAGGATAAGGACCCTTGAATCTCTCCTTCTGACCGCCATGATGCCACCCACCACAGCCAGTATGATCACAAAAGGGTGGGACTGAAAGAAAAATGAGGAAACAAGACCCTCCTGCCAGTGCTTAAGCCCTTCCCACTGGTAGCTCATGAGCAGCCTGAACTGATGGAGAATGACATCAGACCTGAAGAGCAGTACTGTTACAACAAACATGCAGGGTATGCCAAGGATAACAAGCCACCTCTTCATGGGGATATCCCTGAATACAATG
>DROX01000026.1 GCA_011321725.1 Nitrospirota bacterium
AAGATAAATAGCAACAAAGCAGGATACCTCATAAAAACAAGGCAAACCACAGGATTGATAGAAGGCAAATCCGAAGAGGTATTAATGATTAATGCTCAAGGTGTCAAGACGTTAAAACCCTCTCTGGTGGCAGCTCTGTTAAGTCTTTCATCAAAAGAAGAAAAGGCAAAGTTGAGATTTTTGTCTGTTTCTGACAAGAGTTTTAAAGATGAAAGATGTATCGCATCAAGACCACGGAGGTTGTGCCTTCTGGCCAGTTCTCCTGCTACTGTTTCATCAAAATCCAGAACTACAAACTTGAGCCATTCACCGATAAATGCATCAATAAGCCTGCCCAGGACTTTCTTTGAAATGTCCCCAGCCTTGTATCGTCTTGTCAGCGCAGACATCATCTCAGGGTAGGCTACACGACAGGTAGCTACAATATCTGCCCTCTCAACCCAACTCCTGACCTCATGGGAATGAGTTTCTTCAATATATAATTTGACAAGACTGCTCGTATCCAGGTATAGAATCATTCTCTTTCCTTAAGGATAGTCTCAGAAAGGGGACTGCCTTTTATCCTTATTCCGCGGACTCCAGAGGGTTTACCCCCGCTCCATTTGGCCATTCTGGCGTTAATAAGATTTTTAATGGCTTTGTGTTCAGCAGGAATGGGTATAAGGAGGGCAACCTCTCTGCCATGCTCAGTAATTACAATTCTTTCCCCTTTTGATACTCTGTCAACATAACTGCTCAACTTTGCCTTCAGTTCCTTTATTCCAACAGTATCCATATCAGAGTTCTCCTTGATTAATTGTAACTATTTTTTATCATATTTGTAACCACATTGTCAAGAAAAAAAGACACAGAGTTCTTCCACCCAATTCGTTACTATAGGCTTACACTATAGGATCTGCCCAGGGGATGACTGATAGTCCGCGGTTTTTAAAAGAACAAAAAGTGTTGGCATCCTCTTTTTGCATCTCCAGGATTATTTCTGCAGCTGTGACAAAAGTCACTGTAGTACTGCTACTTTTGGATGTATGATATTGTAAATTTGACAAAACTGTACCATAATTGGTAAAAAGTATTATGCGATTAAAGGCCCTGATTGTATTGATAGCCCTTATTACCAGTATCCTGACACCTCTCTCCATTGGTGTTTACTCCATTGATAACAAGACCACGGTGATCCTGACCCTTGATCTATGTAGTGCCGCAGGGCACACTGTCTCTGTCAACACGGAAAACGCTGTTATCTATGAGTCTCCCTGCAGGTTCATTCAGCTTATGTTTGCCGGTTTTTATGACAGTGTTGATCCAGCCTTTAATCAATTCCTCCTTGCCTTCCTGAGTGATCATCCTCCAAGACTTTTATCCTGATCTCCTGGATCTGCAATCAACTTCAGGCGTTTAATGATCTGAGCCTTCTTGTTCCATGGGGAGGCTCTGCTCAGTTGCAGTACATCCTGAATAGAAACAACATGGCTCGTACTGCCTTGTGCAGGGATTAATTGCAGAAGTATCTCTTGATCCAAAAAAACTCTATCTGGAGGATGTAATGAGACGCCTTTTTATTGTTTCTCTGATGATTTTTATCTATACAGGAATTATTGTTCCCCTGTCTTTATATGGAGAAACTGTGGGAACAGGGCAACAACTTGAAGAGATCAGCATTACTGCCACACGGCTGGAGAGGAAGACAGAGGAGGTTCCGGCGAGTGTGGCAATCGTGGGAGAAGACAGGCTGAAGGATACGAAGATGTTCAATCTCAAGGAGGCCCTGATAGGCACCCCCGGTGTCCTGATAGATACAAGGAACCAGGGATACGACTCAAGGTTGATAATCAGGGGCTCCGGTCTGAAGGCACGTTATGGTGTGAGAGAGATAATGGTTCTGCTGAACGGGGTTCCCATTACAGACCCTGACAGCCTCACAAGGCTTGATTTTATTGACACGCAACTCATTGAGAG
>DROX01000027.1 GCA_011321725.1 Nitrospirota bacterium
ATCTTCACAATATTTTCAAATTCTCTTCATAATTTTTTCAAAAATTACAATTACCATATAAACATATAATGAAGCTGCTTTGCAGCTACATAATCCCTTTTACAGGAGGTTCCTATGAAAAGACTGGTTCTAACACTAACGGTTGTGGCTCTGATTGCCATTGGCACAGTGGCCTATGCAATCGGCCCTGGCTGGTGGTGGGGTGGCGGAGCAATGATGGCTTCTGCTGGATATGGTCCTGGCTATATGATGGACTATTGTCCCGTCGGGTACGGCACAGGATACGGATACGACCAGAAATTCCTCCAGGATACGAGGGACCTGAGGAAACAGCTCACTGAGAGACGGTTTGAATACTTTGAAGCACTCAGGGATCCTGCGACCACTCCTGAGACCATTGCAAAGCTGGAAAAGGAGATAACCGATCTCCAGCAAAAGATCTATGAAAAGGCCCCAAAAACCGCCTTCAGGGGTGGTTATGGCTGGACAGGCAGACCTGGCTGGTGCTGGTAAGGTCTTCTACCTTTATACCATCCCCCATCGGGTTGACACCGGTGGGGGATCAAGCCTGACAACAGTTGTTTTTATTTTTTACAGGTCAATGCCAAAATCAGGAAACAGGGCTGCAAGCTGACTGACCTTGTCCATCAACAGGAGGATACCAAAGGCTATGAGCAAAAGACCAGAAACTATCTTTACTACCTTCATGTATCTTAGAAGTCTCTTTGAATGGCTGAGGAAGAGATTGATCCCCACTGCTGAAAGGACAAAGGGGATGGCAAGCCCGAGAGAATATATACTGAGAAGTTTCACACCATAGGTTACAGAGCCCTTTGCACCTGCATACATGAGGATGCTCCCGAGTATAGGACCAATGCAGGGCGTCCATCCAGCGGCAAAGGCCATACCCACAACAGATGTGCCAAGATATCCGCCGGGTTTGCCTGCAAACTGGAACTTCCTCTCTCTTGATAAGAAGCCGACCTTTATAACATCCGCTACAAAGAGCCCAAATAGTATTATAACCACACCCCCGATAATCCTGATTATATCCTGATAGTTATAGAAGATCCCCCCTATTGCTGAGGAAGACGCGCCAAGGGATATAAATACAAGTGAAAATCCACTAACAAAGAGGAGTGCATGTATGAGCGTTACTGTACGAATCCGTCTCCTGTCGGTTGAACCGGTAAGGTCCTCAAAGGAAATGCCGGTGATGAGGGATACATAAGAGGGTATGAGGGGTAATACACAGGGAGATATGAAGGATACAAACCCGGCAGCAAAGGCTATTGAATAGGATATATCATTCATTTTCTTATTTTATTCTATAAATATGAATAAATTGTGAAGATTCACACCTGTCAAATACAGAAAATCACCAGGACAGGACACCCGATCAAGCCTGTCCTCAACTTGATTGGGGATCATAGTGCAGGCTATGATCCGACAATCCATGGATTCTCCGGTCGGGCATGCCCTCTGGCGCATCAAGATGAAGACCCTTCTTCACAACTTTTTCATAGTATCTTCATCTTTGCTTCATATTTAAGGTGTATGATGGAAACCAGAGTTGAGGCTGTATGACAGCCAGAATAAATCCCGAGGAGGTTTCAAGATGAAAAAATTACTGGTAACATTAACTGTGGTAGGCATACTGGCACTTGGTGCTGGTGCATTTGCCTTTGGCCCGGGCTGGTTCGGCGGTGGAAACATGATGGGTGGAACCGGATACAGCGGAATGATGGGTGGCGGTATGATGGGCCCAGGCATGATGGGTGGCGGCATGATGGGCCCGGGTATGATGGGTGGTGGTATGATGGGTGGTTATGGTATGGGGTCTGGCATGAGAGGATGGAATACCGGTCCTGACAGATATGGTTATGACCAGAAGTTTCTCAATGAGACAAGGGATCTCAGGAAAGCACTGAACGATAAGAGGTTTGAATACTTTGAGGCATTGAGAAACCCTGAGACCAAACCGGACAGGATTGCACAGCTTGAGAAGGATATCAACACACTTCAGCAGAAAGTATACGAAAAGAGCCCGCGTTCCACCTTTAGAGGTGGCTACGGACCAACAGAGACCCCATGCTGGCGTTAAGCGCCTCCGCTACCTCCTACCAAGTGGCAGCCAGTACCTCCCTGCTGGCTGCCACAGCATTGCTGATATCAAGGAGATGAGATGAGTTACAGAAGACCCGTAAATCTCATGCTTTTATATACAGTACCATTTGTTTCCATGCTGGTGGTATTAATCATCCTACTGTCTATCTGGAGTATTCACAAACACAAAGAGGAACAGATAACAGAACTCCTTGAAACAGGAAGGGCCATATCCTCACATATAACTGCAAACATAAAAAATGCAGAAAACCCCCTTATATCACCATTTATTGTCAGTGACAAAAGTGCCATTACATTCAAGATCCTGAACCTCAAGGACACGGAAAGCCTGGACAATCAATCCTCCGGAGCCGATTCAATAGAACGGTACAGTATCAGGAAAACAGACTCCAGCAGGCTCTTTCAATATCAAAGGGTAATAAAAACCCCCGATGGAAGGGATTCCATCCTCTCCATACAGATACCCATGACCCTCTCTGACAGCATACACAAGAAGAAGATCTACAGAGATATCCTTTCCTTCCTTGCCATTGGCCTGCTGTCTGTGGCCTTTGTATTTTATACATCCTGGCGGCTCTCAAAGAGGATCAGTTCAGGGATAGACAGGGAACTGGAAGAGACCAGGTTAAAGGCTTTGATTGAACTCGCAGGTGCCACTGCACATGAGATGCGACAGCCCCTTGCTGTAGTAATAGGATTTTCGGATCTATTGAAGGACAGAATAAAAAACTCCGAGGATGTGGAAGAAGACCTGAAGATAATAAAAGAACAGTGTCTAAGGATGGACGATATAATAAAAAAGATGCTTAATATCACCCATTATAAAACGATTGAATACACCGACGGTGTGAGGATCATTGATCTCCACGGACAGCATCTGAAAAGAAGAAATTGAGAAGTATTTTTTCTTCCTCTGTGCTAAAATGACTGTAAAAACTCTCAAGGGAGGTCTTATGTTAAAGAAGGTATCAATAATTGCTGCTGTGCTATTGCTTTTTGCATGTTCCGTCAAATACACTCCCAAAATGGTTCAGCATATAAGGGGCAGCGTATTCAGGGCAACAGATACAGGATACTACACAACCGAACTTGTGATGAAACCAAAACAGCCCCTGGTGGGGAAAAACAAGGCACATCTTATTGTACATAACTACGAAGGTGCTGATATTGCAGGGCTCAGGATTGATGTCACACCTGTTCTTCCCTCCAGAAATCTCGTTCCAGATCAGAAACCAGAAGTAAAAGATGCAGGAAGAGGCCTCTATATTATAGACAACATCTATTTCCCCGAGCCGGGCAAATGGGAGTTGAGACTGAAACTGTATGGTGAGGAGATGGTGGATACAGTTGTGCTTCCACTTCCAGAAGTAAAGGCCATGCCTATGAAAAAGATGAAGTAACAATAGTGTCCGGTAAAAA
>DROX01000028.1 GCA_011321725.1 Nitrospirota bacterium
GAGAACAATCCAAAATTTCGATTTATTGAAAAAGGTCACCGTAAGGGTGAAAATGTGTATACAGCTCTTGGTCAAACTTATGAATGTCGTTATTTAATAATATTTTTTGTGTACAAAAGAAACGGAAGAGCATTGATTATATCAGCAAGGGATATGACAAAGTCAGAAAGGAGACTTTATGAAAAAAGATAAATCATCAATTTCAAAGAAATCTTCATATCAAGAAATTGGAGAGTTTTGGGATACTCATGATTTATCTGAGTTCTGGGGTCAAACTAAACCAGCAAGGTTTGAAGTAGATATACAGACACAGCGAATATACTATCCAGTTGATATTAAGTTATCGGATAGCATATTGGAACTTGCCCAAAAAAGGGGTATTTCTGCTGAGACACTTATAAATTTATGGCTTTCTGAAAAAATAAAACAAGAAGAAAAACAAACAGCATAACAACCCTTTCCTGCGGACGGCTAACGCCGCCGTAGAAATTATAAAATAGTTAACTTCACAAAAAGGTGGTGAAAGATATGGGAACTAAACTAACAGCAGTTTTTCAGAAATCGCCTTACGGATACATCGGATATGTAGAAGAACTTCCTGGAGCTAATACTCAAGGTAAGACTCTTGAGGAGACAAAGAAGAATTTAATAGAAGCTATCAGGCTGGTTTTAGAAGCAAATAAACAACTTATGGAAGAAGAACTTAAAGGCAAAGAAGTTACCAGAGAGGAAATTGGAGAAGTTGTGGTTTGAAAAGGAAAGATTTAATTCGTCATCTTGAAAAACATGGATGTGAGTTTTTGAGAGAGGGAGCCAATCATACAGTTTATGTAAATCGTAAAGAGAAAAAGGTTACCACAATTCCAAGGCATAGAGAAATTGATGAGTATTTAGCAAAGAAGATTTGTAAAGATTTAGGAGTACCAAGACCATAACGAATCTCTGCATCTGACCGTTATTTCGCTGCGGCCTTCGGCCTTGCTCATAACGAAAGGTGAGTTTATTGTTAGAAAATATGACTCATGCTGAAGAAATATTTAGAGCAGCTGTAATCATTTCTTATAGAAATAATGGAATATTTACAAGAAAAGAAGTACGAGATAAATTAGGATTGTCACATCAAGAGTGGATGTATGGCTATACTGCTATTTTTCAGGGAATGCGAGATGATCATCCTGGAGGAGCACCTAATCCTGGTTCAAGATTTAAGAATGTATTTCATAAGGTTGCTCATGGAAAGTATCAATTGACCAAAATCGGCAGTAGGCTTGCAAAGGAATTGAATCTGCTTGCCATATATTAATGAGGTCTTGTGATATAATAAATTAAAGATTTACAGACTGAAAAATTTTATCAAGGAGTTAAAATGGAAACTACAATAACTCAAATGTCCAAAGAAGAACTTAAAGAGCTTATAGAATCCATTGTTGAACAAAAGATGCTTGAATTAATAGGTGACCCTGACGAGGGATTATCTATCAGGAAAGACTTATTTAAAAGATTAAAAAGACAAAAAGAGCAGGTTGCCAAAGGCAAAAGGGGCAAGCTATTAGAAGATGTAGTCAAGGAACTTGGTTTAGAGTAATTCAATGTATAGTATTCAACTCCTTGATGAAGCAATAGATGAATTATCTCAAATTGATAAGCCAATTGCAAAACGAATTACAAAAAAGATTAAATGGTTATCGGAGAATATAGAAGATATTCAACCTGAGGGATTAACTGGAGATTTAACAGGTCTATATAAATTAAGAGTTGGCAGTTACAGAGTAATCTATGAAATATTGGAGGAAGAACGGTTAATTATTATCCATGCTATAGGACATAGAAGCAAGATTTATAAAAGATAAATTCTAACACCTCCCCATTTACTCATTCACTTTCATAACCCCATAAATGAGAAGATGATCCTTTTTACCTCTTCATAAACATCCTTCAGGGGCCTGGATGCATCAACAATGTGGAATCTGCCTGGCTCTTCCTTTGCAAGAGTCAAAAAGCCCTCCCTTACCCTCTCATGGAACTCCACCTCTTCAAGCTCAAAGCGGTCAATCTTATTGGCACCTTTGTTTCTTTTCAGCCCCTCTTTCACATCAAGGTCAAAGAGTATTGTTATGTCAGGTTTTGTCCCTGCCCTGACAATCCCGTCAAGCTCTCTCAGCAGGTCAATGGGGAAACCCCTTCCAAAACCCTGGTAGGCAATTGTGGAGTCACTGAACCTGTCTGATACCACCACTGTGCCTTTCTCAAGAGAGGGTTTGATTACCTTGTTTATATGTTCCACCCTGTCGGCAAGGTAAAGAAGTATCTCTGTCAGGGGTTCCATTGCCTTATGGTCAGGGTCAAGAAGGATCTTTCTGATCTCCCTGCCAAGGGGTGTGTCCCCTGGCTCGTAGGTATGGATTACGGATATGCCCCTGTCAAGGAGTTCTTCATATATCATCCTTGATATTGTGGACTTGCCAGAACCTTCAATACCCTCAAAGGTAATAAATACACCCTTCATCCCTTCAACTCACCTGCGATCTCTTTAAGTATGGAAAAGACCTTTCTTGCCTCTTCCACCGTCCTGCTTCCTGCTCCACAGGATGGGGTAAGGAGGGAACTCTTGTGTATCTCTTCCAGAGATATCACCTCTGATAAGAGTTCAAACTCTTTGAGGATCATCTCTTTTACACTGCTTGCCTCAACATCTCTGATTGCCTCGGTGGTTGGTACAATGCCCCATGCAAGGTATGCACCTCTTTCAAAGAACTCCTTTAGCTGTTCCTTATAGATCATGAGATTGTCAAAATAGTCGTAGGCATCAAAGTTTATGATATCAGCGCCTGTTCTCATGAGCATGCCCCAGTCAGCCCTGCCACAGGAGTGTATGCCTGCAATAGCACCGTTGTTTCGGATGGCTGAGACGGTTTCTCTCAGGAGCCTTTCCACCTCTTCAGGCTCAACCCCCAGATAGCTGCTGCTTCCAATCGCTGTGAGGATGGGCTCGTCAACGAAGATCAGCACCCTTTCAGCATACCGGGAAAGCTCTCTTATCTGCCATACCGCCTTTCTCTGTAGCAGCATTGTTGCCACTTCCCGCATCTCATCATCAAAGTAGAGATATCTGCCATCTGGCATTTTGATGCTCAGTGTGAATGTGAGGGGGCCTGTTATCTGCCCCTTGAGACAGGAGAATCTCTTTTCGGTCCTCTCCAGCTCAGCAACAAATGCATAAAAACCCCGTGCATACTCCCTGCTTATCGGGAAATCTCCGTCCTCACTGATCCTTTCATAGAATCTGTTAAGTTCATCCTGGTTCACTGATTCTATGAAAACCCTTTCTTTAACCTCGTCAATTTTCACACCGGGCAGCCCCTCGGAGTACTGTGCAACCATGAGCTCCCGGAAGGACAATTTCGGTAGTTGTGGCCAGAAGGGTATATCACAGGCCTGAAGGGAGAATACCGCTGCCTCTTCAGGGTCCCTGAAGGGAAGACTGCCTATGCCTGTTGTTGTAAAGGGAGCAAACATTTCCTCTCCTAAATAGTTTTCCAGGTATTTTAACACATTGTTTATACTCATATCTCTGGAGAAAACCCTGTCCTGATTGACCATAATGGTTACATAGTTAAGCAGGCCGTAACCGGTGTCACATAAATCAACGTGAAGCAAATATCTCTATCCCAATCCAACCCAGGATGTCAGGATTAGAGTATAATATGTTTAACTGGACCTGATTAATATTTCTCCCGGACTCAACTATTAAGGCAAGCTCTCAGGGTATTATATGCAGGCAGTTCTACAAATAACCGGTGTATTTCTCCTCTTTGCCTTTGTACATAGCCTATGTGTAAGGGAGAGGGTGAAGAGGTGGTTTGCACAGGTTGCAGGCGGGAGGACAACAAGGGGGCTTTACAGGCTTCTCTATACCATATTTTCCGCTGTTACCACCCTGGCGGTTCTTCTCTATATCCTTGGCCTGCCTGATTATTACATATTTCGTGGACCTGCCTGGTTTCGCTGGTCCATGCATCTTGTACAGTTCTCAGGGCTTCTCTTGGCTGCCTCCAGTTTCAGGACTATAGATGTTTATGAGTTCATGGGGATCAGGCAGTTCCTTAAATTCATAAAGGGTAAAGAGATAGGCGGTGACTTAGAGGGTATCACCATAAACAGGCTGATAACCACAGGTGCATTCAGTGTTGTCAGGCATCCCATGTACCTGGGAGGGCTGATCATATTTACCTTTGAGCCAAACATCACAAGGAACTGGCTTACAGTCACGGTCCTTGCAGACCTTTATTTTATTTACGGTGCAATTGCAGAGGAAAAGAGGCTTAAAAAGCACTTTGGCAAAGAGTACGAGGAATACATGAAGAGGGTTCCCAGGTTTGTGCCCAGACTTAAGGGGTTAATGGAATATTTGAAGCTTCAAGATTAGTTTCTCTGAACCTGTATTGAGAGACAGGACAACCTGGATGATATTTACACTGTACAGGGGCAGAGAGGTGGTTCATTCACTCATCTACTCATCTACTCATCAACCCATCATTAACTCTTTATTCCAGTTTATGGTATACTTTCTGGAAAGTTGTTAACAGTTAATTGGTTCTCAAAATCCAGCGATGGAATTTATAGTAGTGGTATGGTAGAGTCTGAACGGTTTTGAATTTTGCATAAGATTTGCCAGGACGGCAAATCGCAAAATTCCCTCGGAGACGTGCATGGATGCACGTCGAGAATGAGGTGTAAGACTCTACCATACCACTACTTTCAGTTATTCGTTGATTCTTACAGCTATATTTGGGTTGTTATTAGTTATTGGTCAATTGCTATTTTGCCTGCCCTGCAGGATCTTTTTAATGGTAAATCAGGCAATCAAGGGGGTTGAGAATGAAGATACTTGTTACAGGAGGGGCTGGATTCATAGGCTCACACGTGGTGGATGGCTATATCAGGGAAGGCCATGATGTGGTGGTGGTTGATAATCTCTATACCGGAAAGATGGAGAACCTTAATCCTGCTGCAAGGTTCTATCTGCTTGATGTGAGAAGTAGAGAGCTTGAGAAGGTATTTGAACTTGAAAGACCCGATGTAGTTAATCATCATGCAGCACAGATGTCTGTGCCTGTATCCGTGGAAGACCCTGACTTTGATGCAAGGGTGAATATACTGGGCCTCATAAACCTTCTTGAAAACTCGGTAAAATACGGGGTAAAGAAGGTCATATTCATATCAACAGGTGGCGCTGTATATGGCGAAACAGAGAATATTCCCACATCGGAAGGAGAAACCCCCAGACCGCTTTCACCCTATGCAATAACAAAATACACCTCTGAGCAGTATCTCCGTTTCTACAGGCATCAGCACGGGCTTGACTACACTGTTTTGAGATATGCAAACATATATGGGCCAAGACAGATACCTCACGGTGAGGCTGGCGTGGTGGCCATATTCATAGATAAATTGATAAAAGGGGAGGTCCCCACAATATACCATTATCCGGAAGAAAGAGATGGCATGACCAGGGATTACTGTTTTGTAGAGGATGTTGTCAGGGCAAATCTCCTTGCCCTCAGCGAGGGCTCTGAAGAGGTTATCAATATCGGAACATCCCTTGAGACCACTACAGGACAGCTGTACCGGGAGATACTCTCCTTGTTGAGAGAGGAGGGATATGCAAAGGATAGCCGCTTTGATAATCCCTCAAGGGGCCCTGCAAGGCCAGGGGATCTGCATCGGAGTGCCCTTTCATATAGAAAGGCGGAAGAACTCCTTGGCTGGGTGCCTGAGTATGACCTCAGGAAGGGGCTTCGTGAAACTGTACTCTGGGAGATAAAGAGAAGGAGAGATGAAGGTGGGTGAAAGAGATCGCCTCATTGAGCTGATAAAGGAAAAGGCATTCAAATACAGCGATACAGCATCTTTCAGACTCTCCTCAGGTGCATCAAGCAAATACTACTTCAACCTGAAGATGGTAAACTACACACCTGAAGGACAATACCTGGTGGGGAAGCTGGTATACGAACTGATGAAACAGCACAATCTCAGGCCAAAGGCTGTGGGAGGGCTAACCCTTGGTGCTGATCCCATTGCCACAGCAGTGGCACGCTATTCCTATGATGTGAATGACCCGATAAATGCCTTTGTGATCAGAAAGGAACCAAAGGGGCACGGCACAGGTCAACAGATAGAGGGAGATGTAAAAGAGGGTGATGAAGTTGTTATAATAGAGGATGTTGTTACCACAGGTGGCTCAACAGTAAAGGCGATTGAGGCTGCTGAAAGGGCAGGGCTGAAGATTCTGGCTGTGGTTGCCATTATAGACAGATGTGAGCTCAATGGAAGAGAAAATATAGAGAAGAAAGGCTATCCTTTCTATTCTTTGCTGACAATAGATGATTTTATTCAGTCATGATTGACCTTCATACCCATAGCATCTTCAGTGATGGCGAACTCATACCTGCTGAACTGGTCAGAAGGGCAGAGAGTTCCGGCTACAGGGCCATAGCAATCACAGACCATATGGATTCCTCCAATATGGACTTTATAATCCCCAGGATCGTCAGAATAGCCGAGGAACTGAACAGGGTGCAGCCTGTAAAGGTGATTCCTGGTGCCGAGCTGACCCATGTTCCTCCAGAGCTAATCCCTGAAAAGATAGAGTATGCAAGACAGTTAGGTGCAAAGATCGTGATTGTTCATGGCGAGACCCTTGTTGAACCTGTAAAAGTGGGTACCAACAGGGCTGCCATTGATGGAGGGGCAGATATAATCGCCCATCCGGGCCTGATCAGCGAGGCTGAGGTAAGGCTGGCTGCTGAAAAGGGGATCTTCCTTGAGATAAGCGCTCGCAAGGGACACAGCCTTGCCAATGGTCATGTTGCACGCCTTGCTGTCAAGTATAATGCACCACTTGTCATAAACACTGATGCACACGGACCTGATGACCTTATTACAAGAGGTTTTGCGGAAAAGATCCTTCTTGCAAGTGGACTTGATAAAGAAATTATAAAAGATGTATTCTTAAATGCTGAAAGCCTGATTAAGCAGGGATAAAATTCATAAAGATACTGGCAAGCGAGGTAGTTCATGCCCAGACCGATCAAAAAGAGGAAAAAAAAGAAAGAGATTACAGAGGAAAGGGTCTTTTCAGTATTTGAAACACTCCAGAACTAC
>DROX01000029.1 GCA_011321725.1 Nitrospirota bacterium
GGGAGGATGAAGGTGGGGGTGTATCAATGCCATGATGAACCACCTCTTTATACTCCGAAAAATCTGCGATTTTTCGGAGGCCTCTACTGACTGCTCACTGTTCACAGTTCACTACTTACTGCTAACTCATCTACCCATTCACCCATCCACCTACAAACTGCTCACTGCTTACTGCTCACTGTGAATAAGGTGTGGTGCTTATTTTTCTTCGGCACCCTGCCTTGTTTTATAAAATTGAAATTATTTTGGACACTACTGAGTCTGCTCCATAGAAATTAACCCTGTGAACTGCCCCGTTTTTATGTAGCCTTCTCTTTGACAGACAGGATTTATCATCAACAATTCTGGTAAATAACATGCTGTTAAAATGATTTTCTTCATGATTTACTTTTTTTGTGATTTTAAACCTTGCATTATTCATAAATAATCAATATAATATAAAACATGAAAAGATTTATGTTCCTCTTTGGCATAGTATTTATTCTCGTTGCCTCCATTTTATTCACAAATAATCTCTCTGGCAGAGAAACACCGCCCAGCTTTCCCGGACATCCTGTTGTACTGGAGGTGCCACAGGTGAAGGAGATCGTGGGATTTGTCAGATACGGTGAATCCCTCTTTGACATATTCAAGAGACACGGGCTTGACCTGAACTACCTTGACAGAATTGTAAGCTCCTCAAGGAGGGTCTATAATCTCTTCAGGATGCTGCCAGGACGTTCGTATATTATAAGCACCTTTGTTTACCCTGACGGCAACAGAGAACTCAGTTCCTTCAAGTATGCCATTGATGATACCAGGTTCCTTCAGGTTGTAAACCTGGGAGATACCTTCAAGGCAAGGAAGGTGGAGGTGGAATATGAAAGAAGGCCTGCCCTGATCATGGGTCAGATAGAGGACAACCTTATAAACGCTGTTGGTGACACCCGGGAGCATCTCAAGGTTGCCTATGAGCTTGCAGAGATATTTGAATCAGAGATTGACTTTGTAACAGAGCTACGAAAGGGTGACAGTTTTACAGTCCTTGTTGAGGAACTCTGGCATGACAACGCCTTCAAGGGATATGGGGAGATACTTGCTGCCGAGTTTGTAAACAATGGCAGAAGATTTGAGGCCTATAGATATGAACTGGACGGAAGGGCATACTATTTTGACTCAAAGGGCCGCTCATTGAAAAAGGCGCTCATGAGGGCGCCTCTCAGATTCAGATACATCAGCTCGCGCTTCAGCTACAGGAGAAAACATCCCATACTGAAGATATTCAGGCCCCATCTTGGAGTTGACTATGCAGCACCCACTGGCACACCTGTCTCCGCAGCAGGAAATGGCACTGTAAAGTATGCTGGCTGGAAGGGGCATTACGGGAAATGTGTAATCATACGTCATCCCAATGGTTATGTGACCTATTATGGACATCTCTCAAGGATAAGACGTGGTATCAGAAGAGGGGTAAAGGTTGTGCAGGGACAGATAATCGGATATGTGGGAATGACAGGAAGGGCCACGGGACCACACCTGGACTACAGGGTAAAGAAGAACGGCAGGTTTATTAATCCCCTGAGGATGAGGGTCCCAAGGGACAGGCCTGTTCCTAAAAAATACATGGCTGACTTCAAGAGATATATCAAAAAAACCAACAACCTGATCGCCTCCCTGAAGAGGCAGAAGGGTTCCCTTTACGCTGCAAAGTCATCCAGTAAGGATATCAAAGCCGATTAGTGATGCCCACCTTCTGAATGACCACCGGCGATGATATACACCCCCCTGGAGGTGCTGAGGTTCTCTAAAAAACAGACCTCCTCACCTACCACATGAACAGCCTGCCCCTCTTTCAGGGTAGTCTCGCAATCTCCGGATAACCTGAACTCACCTCTTACAACCATAAGGATCTCCTCATGCCCCTTCCCCGGCTTTATGAGACGGTTCTTCTCACCTGGAGACATGGTTCCGTAGATCATGTAGCAGGCATGTGTACCTGTCTCATCATATCCAAGGATGTACTCACCGCTTTCCTCCACCCTGTCAGCAACATTGAATACCTTCATACAAAACCTCCGTAAATGAATTTATTCAAATATAACACAGTAGTTGCAATTGATTCATAACAAAGGTTAAACTTTATACAATGAGATACGGAGAAAAGGCCATAAAGGAAGCTGTACTTGAAGGTTGGGACAACCCCTATCCCGACAGGGACTATGAGATAAACATAACCTTCCCTGAGTTCACATGCCTCTGTCCCAGGTCAGGATATCCGGACTTTGCAACTATCAGGATACGTTATATTCCGGATAAGAAGATCGTGGAGCTTAAATCACTAAAGCTCTATCTCAACTCATTCAGGGCAGAATATATATCCCACGAGGAGGCGACCAACAGGATATACGATGATCTTAAGACGCTTTTGTCACCCAGGTTCCTTGAGGTTGTGGGTGACTTCAATCCCAGGGGAAATGTAAAGACCATAATAAAGGTCAGCAGTGAATCTTCTTCACCCGCTCAATAAATAGCCGCATCTTTTCCGGGTCCTTTTTCCCTTTTTGAGCCTCTACACCACTGCTTACATCTACTGCATAGGGCCTGACCCTGCTTACAGCATCAGCTACATTTTCTGGTGTGAGCCCCCCGGCAAGGATTATGGGGCCATATTTTTTAGCCTCCACTGCTATATCCCAGTTGAAGGTCTGGCCTGTGCCACCGGGCACCTCAGGATCATAGGCATCAAGCAGGTAGGCAGATACACTGTACCCCTTGAGCCTTTCAATATCTGAAAGCTCCCTGACCCTGAAGGCCTTTATAACCCTTGGGAAGAGGGAACACTCCTCCTGTGGTTCATCACCATGAAGCTGGACAACATCAAGACCTGCAAGATCCATCAACTCTCTTATCTCCTGGGGGGGTGCATTCACAAAGACACCAACAGTGGTTACAAAGGGTGGCAGGTGTGATATGATCTCCCTGACGGTTTCGGGAAAGACATGGCGGGGACTACCTTCGTAAAACACAAAGCCCAATGCGTCAGCACCATACTCAACTGCCAGGCGGGCATCTTCAAGGTTTGTAATCCCACAGATCTTGACCCTTGTCATCCAACTATCCGATAAGTTCCCTGTGGACAACTACACCGTACTCTTTTTTCAGGGAATCAATATAGGACTGAAACACACGTGCCCTCTTGTCCCTGAGCATAGCATCTCTCAGGGCCTTTACAAGGTCTGGATTCTGGCCCTTGAGCTCTCCAAGCTCCTCCTCTGATACCGTAACAGGCTCTTCAACAAGAAGACGGAGCTTCCTGACAAGAAGTTCCCTTCGCTTCATGTCTTCATAGTAGGCAGGGTTTAACCTGTTCAGCTGGAGGGTTCTTATATATATATCCCTGCTGAACCTTCCATTCCTCTGGAATGCCGGCTCATGCATGATGGCTTCCTGCAGTTCCCTGTCCGTGACGGTTAGGCCTAACTCCCTTGCCCTGATGAAAAGAAGCCGATCCTCAATAAGCCTCTCCAGGGCCTTTTCCTTGATATTCAGTTTCTTCTGCAACTTGTCATTGAACTGATCCTTGTATATATCCTTATAAAACTCTGTCAGGTTATCATAGGCGGTCCAGTATTCGTTGAGATGTATATTCTCCTTGCCCACTACTGCCACCACAGGATTTTGATTCTTATCAATCGGCCCAACATAAAAGAATACAAAAGATATGATAACAAGGAAGAAGAACACATAAAAGAACTTTGCGTGCTTCCTCATAAAGAAAAGCATTTTAAGACCCCCTTCTAATACCTGTTAGTGAAGTAATCCTCAAGGATATCCCTGTGGTCAAAGACTATATCCTCAGGCAGTGTATCCCTTGTAAAGACACCCACCTCACCGGCGTCATCTCCTGCCCTGGGGGTACCCTCTGCCCTTGCTATATACACGGTTGTGATTGTGTGAAACCTCGGGTCCCTGCCCGGGGCAGAGTAGGTATGGAACTGTCTGATAAGCTCTATCTCAAGCCCTGTCTCTTCCCTTGCCTCCCTGATGGCTGCATCCTCAAGACTCTCTCCGTAATCCACAAAGCCACCTGGCAAGGCCCATCCATGGGGTGGATTCTTCCTCTTCACAAGCACTACTCCTCCATCTATTTCAATTATAATGTCTACAGTGGGAAAGGGGTTTCTATACTCCCTCTCCATGGATTAGTCCTCTTCCCGCTGTGGCTGGAAGTGGAAGTCTCCTTCGGGTATGATAGTGGAAACCGCATGTTTATAGATCATCTGCAGGCTTGCCTCCTTCAGGAGTATCACAAAGTTGTCAAACCCCTTGATAACGCCCTTGAGTCTGACCCCATTGGTAAGATAAACCACAACAGAGGTCTTTTCCTTTCTAAGCTGGTTTAAGAAACTATCCTGTAGTTTCTGATTACTGTTTCCCATCGCCTCGCTCCTTTAGATTATATTTTAAGCCAAAGGGCTATCAGTTATTTTAGCATAAAAGTGATGTTATTTCGCAAAGAAGGTTCTATCTCTTTATCCTTTCAATCCGAGCCCCCAGGGTCTTTAACTTATCATCAAGTCTCTCATAGCCCCTGTCAAGATGGTATATCCTGTCCACAAGGGTCTCACCCTCAGCCGCAAGCCCTGCAAGCACCAGGGATGCACTTGCCCTGAGATCGGTTGCCATGACAGGGGCACCCTTCAGGGCCTTTACACCCTTTACAGTGGCAATGGAACCTTCAATCGTGATATCAGCCCCCATCCTCTTGAGCTCTGCAACATGCATGAAACGGTTTTCAAAGATGGTCTCCCTTATCACACTTGTGCCTTCTGCAAGACACATAAGGGCCATGAACTGGGCCTGCATATCAGTGGGAAAGCCCGGGTATGGCATGGTCTTCAGGTCCCTTGCCTGTATGGGGGATCTCTTGTATGCCCTGAGCCCTCTTGCAGATGTATCACAGGCTACGCCTGTCTCCTCAAGTTTGGTTATTACCGCCTCAAGATGCTCTGCCCTTGCATTAAGTATCTCAATCTCCCCTCCTGTGATAGCTGCTGCTACTATAAATGTGCCTGTTTCTATCCTGTCAGGTATAACCGTGTGGTTTAATGGATTCAGCTCATCCACCCCCTCAATGTTGATTATACTCTCCCCTGCCCCATAGATCCTTGCCCCCATATTGTTCAAGGCCTCCGCAAGGTCAACCACCTCGGGCTCTCTGGCGGCGTTTTCAATCCTTGTAACCCCCTTTGCAAGTGATGCAGCCATCATGAGATTCTCCGTACCCGTAACGGTGGGTATATCAAAGTAGATATCCGCCCCGTGAAGCCTGCTTGCCCTTGCCTCAATGTAGCCCTGGTTAAGTTCTATCCGGGCACCCATCTTCTCAAGACCCATCAGGTGAAGATTCACCGGCCTTGCACCTATTGCGCATCCACCCGGCAGAGAGACCCTCGCACGCCCGTATCTTGCAATCATGGGACCAAGCACCAGGATGGAGGCCCTCATGGTCTTTACAAGGTCATAGGGTGCCTCAAAGTTTCGGACCCCCCTGTTTGTAATAATCATGGTTGAGTTCTCAAACCTTACGTCCATTCCCATATGTACCAGCAGTCTGTCCATGGTCTTCACATCCCTTAAGAGTGGAACATTTCTGATGATATGCCTGCCCTCTGTGAGCACTGTTGCAGCCATGGCTGGTAGTGTGGCATTCTTGGCACCGGATACCTTCACAGCACCTTTCAGGGGCCTGCCACCGGTGATGAGAAGTTGATCCATGAGGTTTATCTCCTTCTGAAAATGAGAACCCTCTCTATTGAGGAGAGGTCCTTCCTTATCCTGAAGGGGGAGAACCCCTCTGCCTTTGCAATCTCAGCTATTGACTCAGCCTGCCCCGCTCCTGCCTCAAGGGAAATAACCCCCTCCCTTGCGAGATGTCCAGCAGCGCCTGAAATGATCATCCTGTAAAAATCAAGCCCATCCCTGCCACCATCAAGGGCCATCACTGGCTCATACCCTGAGACCTCTTTCTGTAAATGGGCTATCTCATCGGTTCTGATATAGGGCGGGTTGGAAACAATGAGGTCAAACACCCTGCCCTTTACAGGCTCAAAAAGGCTGCCCAGAAGGGGATAGAAATTTTTTACCCCGTTCAAATTCCTGTTCTTTCTCGCATAATCAATGGCAGAGGCTGATACATCCACCCCTGTAACATGACAGGATGGTACCATTCGTGCAATTGCAAGGCCAATGCATCCGCTGCCGGTACCAATATCAAGGACATGGGCATCTTGAGGTAACAGCCCTTCCCTGAACAGCTCCAGAACCTCAAGGACAAGCAGCTCTGTTTCCGGTCTTGGTATGAGAACACCGGGGCCGACCTTGATTGTCAGGGACAGGAACTCCACCTCTCCGATGACATACTGAAGCGGTACCCTTCTGAGACGTCTTCTGACCGCATCCTCCACCACCTTTAACGCCCTGTCAGAGAGTTCCGGATTATCACTATAAAGAGCCACCCTGCTTAACCCTGTAGCAAAGCTGAGTATCAACTCAGCCTCTGCGGGTGCATCCTCAATCCCTGAAGAGGAAAGTCTCTGACAGATATCCCTGAACACAGCAAGGGCAGTGGTGGGGGGCTTGTATTTATATGAAGGAAGGTCCCTTGTCATGCTTACCTATGAGACACCCGTGAGGGCTTCGGTACTTTTCAGGGCCTCGGCCTGGAAGTGGGTTATAAGTGCATCTATCAGTTCATCCAGATCGCCCTCAAGGATCATGGGAAGCTTCTTAAGGGTAAGTCCGATCCTGTGATCAGTAACCCTGTTCTGTGGGAAATTGTAGGTGCGGATCCTCTCACTTCTGTCACCACTGCCTATCTGGGAACGCCTTGCCTGGGAGATCTCTCTTTCCTGCTCCCTCATCCTGATCTCATAAAGCCTTGCCCTGAGCACCCTCATGGCCTTTTCCCTGTTCTTGTGCTGGGACCGTTCATCCTGACACTGAACAACTATACCGGTGGGCAGATGTGTTATCCTCACAGCAGAGGAGACCTTGTTAACATGCTGCCCCCCAGCACCTGAGGCCCTGTAGGTGTCTATCTTGAGATCCTTCTCATCTATCTTGATATCAATATCCTCCACCTCTGGTAGCACAGCCACTGTTGCAGCGGAGGTATGAATCCGCCCGGACGTCTCTGTGACAGGCACACGCTGGACCCTGTGGACACCGCTTTCGTATTTAAGCCTGCTATATGCACCCTTACCCCGGATGGAGATGATGATCTCCTTGAACCCACCAAGCCCTGTGGGATTGGAGTCTATTATCTCCACCTTCCAGTTCTTTCTTTCTGCATACCTTGAGTACATCCTGAAGAGGTCTGCTGCAAACAGTGCCGCCTCCTCTCCACCTGTTCCGGCACGTATCTCAAGGATTACACTCTTGTCATCCCTGGGGTCCCTGGGCAGCAGGAGCAGCTTCAGATCCCTTTCAATGAGGGGAAGCTCTTCCTTGATCTTTTTTATCTCTTCCTCAGCAAGCTCCTTCAGTTCGGCATCTCCACTTCTTGAAAGCTCCTCAGCCTCCCTGAGGTTCTCTGTCAGGGTTTTGTACTGTCTGTACTTCTGCACTATAGGTTCAATCTCTGCCTGTTCCCTTGAGATCTGCATGTATCTTTCATGATCAGAGATCACCTTGGGATCGGAAAGCATCCTTGTCAGTTCCTCATATTTCTCCTCTATTGCGCGGAGCTTCTCAAACATCCCCTGCCTCCAGTGCAGCCCTCAATGAGACAATGGCCACCTCAATCTGTGCCATGTCAGGTTCCCTTGTGGTGAGTCTCTGCAGTGCCAGCCCTGGAAGGGAGAGGAGCCTGAAGAGTGCCTTCTTCTGGCTCCTTGATGAGAGCTTCAGCATTTCGTAGGAGACACCTGCCACAAGGGGTATCAACAGCAGCCTTGATAATAACTTGCCCATAAAGCCCATATCATGGGGAATAAGAGAGAATATCAGTATGCTTATTATCATGACTATAAGCAGAAAGCTTGTACCA
>DROX01000030.1 GCA_011321725.1 Nitrospirota bacterium
GGGGTTCGTTGCATATGGAAGGGTAAAGGCAATGGATAATCTCACTGTAGAACCCTATTATATCTACAAAAGGGAAGATACCGACACAGGGCCAGACGGCAAGCTTGATATCAATGCAATGGGTGCCCACATTGTTTATAAATACAATAACTGGAAGTTCGGTGGTGAGTATGCACACCAGTGGGGTGAATACGACAGCGGAAGGGACAGAAGGGCAAATGGTGGATATGTATATGTAAAAAGGTCATACAATGATATTATGTGGAAGCCTGGTTTTGAACTGAGGTATGTCTACCTCTCTGGCGATGATCCTGATACAGACAAGAACGAGGCATGGAATCCGCTTTTCTCTCGCTGGCCCTGGATGAGCGAGCTCTTTATCCTCACCCTTGCTCCTGAGACAGGCATCCCTGCCTACTGGACAAACCTCCAGCTTTACAGGGCAGGCATCAACCTTGCCTTTACAGCAAAGACGAAATTCTCCTTTGCATACAACTACCTGAGGGCCAACGAGGACCCCTCCACACACTACGGGGTGTTGAATACCTCTTCAATCTATTCGCGTAACAGTAAAAGCAGAGGTGACCTGTTTCAGGGTAAGCTCTCATACAGGTTCACCAAAAAGATTGACGGTTATCTTCTCATTGAACATATGAGACCAGGTGACTTCTATACCTATGATGATAGTGCCACCTTTGTACGCTGGCAGCTACAGGTAAGGATATAGTGGTTTTAAAATGAATGAGGCTCTTCAAGGGGCTGGCTCTGCCAGCCCCTTTTATTTTTTGAACTTCAACCTGCCACCTGAAAGATTTTCCGGGGAAAAGGGGTACCCTGCCCTCTGAAAATCCAATCTTATATTTGTCTTTCAATGCAGAGATGTCCCAAGAATGCCGATAGAAAAAGGTCAAGCACAAAAGCAGGCAATACCTATGTACCCATAATGTTGAACTGCATAGGCAATCGCTATCTTAGGGTGTATGAAAAATATATACATATGAGTGTATAATTAAATAATACAGCAGTGGTTTCCCCGGACATGGTTGAGAAACAGGCATCAGAGAGGAAGTGGTTGAAATACCATGAAAAACTCTTATTTTCCACCTCTTCCTCCTCCTGGCAGGTTGCTGGCAAGGAAGTTGCTTTGTTATAGTTGAAAGGAGGTGCTCATGGAAAAAGGAAAGATACTCGTATTGGATGATGATCCTGTTGTGACCCTTAGCTGTAAAAGGATCCTCGGTGCAGAGGGTTACAACATCAGGACAGCGGCAAAGGGTGAGGACGCACTGAAAGAGCTTGAAAAGGAGGAGTTTGATCTCCTCATTACAGACATCCGTCTTCCGGACACATCAGGTATTGAGGTCCTCAGGGAGTCCAGGGTTATCCAGCCGAATACGGATGTGGTGGTGATCACGGGCTATCCAACCCTTGAGGATGCAAAGGAATCCATCAAGCTGGGTGCCTTTGAATACATTGAAAAGCCCTTCACACCGGAGTTCATGATCAATGTAGCCAGGAAGGTCTTTGATAGAAGGGGCTGGATCCTGCGGCAGGCCTATATCAACGAGTTCCGTGATTACATCGTGCCGCTCCGCGACAAGGAAAATCCTGTTATATTCTATAAAGAGGGCGTCTGGGCAAGACCCACAAGAAGCGGCCTATGGGAGATAGGTTATGACCTGAGGTACGAGATGGCTGCAGGTGAGATGCTATATGTGGATTATCTCAATGTGCAGAAGGTAAAGGCTGGTGAGCCCTTTGCAAGGCTACTGACCGGCTCGGGAAAGATAATAGATATCCCTGCTCCCATGACCTCCGAGATAAAGGAGATCAACTCAAGGGCAAACGATATCATATGCTCCCTCTTCAAGGAACATCTATCCGAAGGCTGGCTTGTATGGCTGGCCAGGGTGATACCACTTGAGCTGTAGGATCATATGCGAATGTTGAAGGTGAGAATGCACTGTCCCGGACAGTTTGAGTTTTGACAAGACTTTTCATTTATAAAGGAGGAAGTAATGGAAGGAAATATCCTTATTGTTGACGATGAAGAGGTTGTTATAAAAAGCTGTGAAAGGATACTCGCCCCGAAGGGATATAATGTAAAAGGAGTAACCCGCGCAAAGGATGCCATGGAATCCCTGAAGAATGGAGGGTTTGACCTTGTAATAACCGACCTCAAGATGCCAGAGGTGGACGGGCTTGAACTTATCCACTGGATACACAAGAACAACCCCCAGGTTGGAATAGTGGTGATCACAGGCTATCCGTCCCAGGAAAGCATCAAGGATGCCCTTGAACATGGAATCATTGATTATCTACCAAAACCTTTCTCCCCTGAACTTTTGCTTCATGTTACCGAAAAGGCCCTGAGCACAGTGAAGGCAAAGGCGCCAGTTGAAGAGAAACCAATGGAAGTGACAGATGTTGAGGCAAAGTTCAATGAGATAATGGACGTGATCAACAGATACAGACACAAACCAGGGGCATTAATCCCCATACTGCAGGGAACCCAGGAGGTTCTGGGCTATCTCCCTCCCACTGTGCAGAGGCTGATCGCTAAGGAGCTCAATATACCCGTCAGCGAGGTTCATGCTGTTGTATCCTTCTATTCCTTCTTTACGATGAAGCCCAAGGGCAAACACAACATCAGGGTCTGCCTTGGGACAGCCTGTTATGTAAAACGTGCAAATGAGATACTTGCGAAACTGAAAGAACTTCTGGGAATTGAAGAGGGTGGGATAACACCTGACAGAAAGTTCTCAATGGAGACAGTCAGATGTCTTGGTGCCTGCGGTCTTGCCCCTGTTGTGGTGATTGACCATGACACACACGGTGCTGTAGACCCTGTCAAGGTGGGAGAGATATTAAGACAATATGACTAATAACTAAAAAGGAGGTTAGGGAATGCCAAAGCTGACAGTGGATGATCTTAAAAAGATAAAGGAGGAATACAAGGCCAAAAGGACGTTAAGGGAAGAGGCACAGAGGGTGAGGGTCACTGTGCATATGGGCACATGCGGTCTTGCTGCTGGAGCAAGGGAGATAATGAATACAATCATGGATGAGCTGGCCAAGGCAGGGGTAACAGATGTTGCTGTAACCACATCAGGATGTGCAGGGCTCTGTAGCCGCGAACCCATGATCACCGTAGAGGTTGTTAATCAACCACCTGTGAAATACGTTGACCTGAATGAGGAGAAGACAAGGAGGATCGTCAGGGAGCATATTATCGGCGGCAAGGTAGTGGAAGAGCTTGCATTTGTGCAGGGCTGTGAAACATCCTATTGATTGAATCCGACAATGTGGGGTAGAGCTGGAATCAACATAAGAGCATCATGTGTAAGAGACTTTGAAGGAGTTTCTTCAATGGTTAAATATTAGTTTCATGGAGGTTTGAATGGAGAGATATAGAGCAAATCTAATGCTTTGCGGTGGCACGGGATGTATTGCCAGTGGCAGCCTGAAGATCAAGGAGGCACTTGAAGAGGAGCTGAGAAAGAGGGGACTCCAGAACGAGATAATCATAACACTCACAGGATGTAACGGGTTCTGCGCTCAGGGTCCCCTGATGATTGTGCATCCTGATGATATATTCTACGAAAAGCTCAAACCCCAGGATATCCCCTATCTTGTTGAAGAGCATTTTGTGAAGGGAAGACCTGTTGAGAAATTCATGTATCATGAACCGGAGAAAAGGGTCGCCGTGCCTTCAATGAACGAGATCCCCTTCTTCAAACATCAGGTGCTCAGGGCATTGAGGAATAAAGGCCTCATTGACCCCGAGAGCATTGAGGACTACATCGCCAGGGATGGTTACATGGCAGCAGCCAAGGCACTGCTTGAGATGACACCTGAGGAGATTATCAAGGAGATAAAGGACTCGGGGCTCAGGGGCCGTGGAGGTGCGGGATTCCCCACAGGCCTTAAATGGGAGTTATGCTACAGGGCAAAGGGTGACCAGAAATACATACTCTGCAATGGTGACGAAGGTGACCCTGGGGCGTTCATGGACAGATCAATAATGGAGGCAGACCCCCATGTGGTCCTTGAGGGTATGATCATCGGTGCAAAGGCAATCGGTGCAAACAAGGGATACATATATGTGAGGGCCGAGTATCCCCTAGCTGTGAGAAGATTGCAGCTGGCCATTGATCAGGCAAAAGAGTATGGTCTTCTTGGTGAAAACATCCTGGACTCAGGATTTGATCTTGATATTGAGATATACCAGGGCGCAGGGGCCTTTGTCTGTGGTGAGGAGACAGCCCTGATGAGGTCTCTTGAGGGTAAACGGGGCATGCCCATACCAAGACCTCCCTTTCCTGTCAACCAGGGGCTCTGGGGGAAACCGACGGTACTCAACAATGTTGAGACCTATGCAAACATTCCCCAGATAATCCTTAACGGAGCGCAATGGTTCAGGAGCCTTGGCACTGAGAAATCAACAGGGACAAAGGTCTTTGCCCTTACAGGTGCGGTGAAGAACATCGGCCTCATTGAGGTCCCCATGGGGATACCATTGAGAACCATTATATACGACATAGGCGGGGGGATACAGAAAGGCAGAAAATTCAAGGCAGTACAGTTAGGAGGTCCGTCAGGAGGCTGCATTCCCGAACATCTCCTTGACACCCCCGTCACCTACGAGGATATTGTAAAGACAGGTGCAATTGTCGGTTCAGGTGGAATGGTTGTGATGGATGACTATAACTGCATGGTGAATGTGGCAAGGTTCTTCCTTGAGTTCACCGCTGACGAGTCCTGTGGCAAATGCCCACCCTGCAGAATCGGCACACGTGTCATGCTTGACAAGCTGATAGACATAACGGAAGGAAGAGGTAAAGAGGGTGACATTGAGACCCTTGAGGATCTGGCAAAAGACATAATCAAGACATCCCTCTGTGGCCTTGGTCAGACAGCACCAAATCCTGTCCTGACCACTATCAGGTATTTCAGGGATGAATACGAGTCACACATATATGAAAAGTGGTGTAAGGCAGGTGTCTGCAGAGAGCTTTCCACATTCTACATAGATACCGATGCATGCACGGGATGCACGGTTTGTGCAAGAAACTGTCCTGTCAAGGCTATCACAGGCGAGAAAAAGAAACCCCATCATATAAACCAGGCCGAGTGTATAAAGTGCAGAACCTGTTATGAAAAATGCAAGTTCGGTGCTGTGAAGGTTGGCCCCAGGGATATGTTCAAGGAGGCTGAAGGGGTGGTGAGTTCATGAATACTGTCGCCTTGAATTTATTTAATTCCAAATCCAGCGATAAAGTTCTTAGCAGTGGCATGGTAGAGTCTTCATCTCATTCTCAGCGGACATCCATGTCCGCTTCCGAGGGAATTTTGCGATTCACCCTCCTGGTGAATCTTAAGCAAAATTCAAAACCGTTCAGACTCTACCATACCACTGCGTATAGGTTCATTGAGATTTGACGAGTCATTCTGACGAAGGAAAGAGAAGACACTTTATTGGAACAATAAAACAAAAGCGGAGGATAGATGATGATTGAGTTGACCATTGATGGTAAAAAAGTACAGGCAAGAAAAGGGATGACCATCCTTGATGTGGCCAGAGAGAACAACATCTACATTCCACACCTCTGCTGGGACAGGAGGTTGAAGCCCTATGGCGGATGCCGCCTCTGTCTTGTTGAGGTTGAGGGGCAGAGGAAGCTCATGGCCGCCTGTTCAACACCTGCTGACAACGGGATGATTATTCATACAGACACACCAACATTGAGAAAGGCAAGAAAGACCGTTCTTGAACTCCTCCTGGTCCACCACCCCCTTGACTGCCCCATCTGTGACAAGGCGGGTGAATGTGCACTTCAGGATCTGGCATACAAGTACGGGCCTTCTGAGGGCAGGTTCTATGCAGAGAGGAAGCATGACCCCGAGGCAACAAGCCCTCTTATTGAGCGGAACCCCAACAGATGCATACTCTGCGGCAGGTGTGTGAGGGTCTGCTGGGAACACCAGGGTGTAGGTGCAATCAATTTCATCGGCAGGGGGTTCAAGACAAAGATAAGTCCTGCCTTTGAAGAGACCCTTGATTGTGAGTTCTGCGGACAGTGTGTTGATGCATGTCCTGTTGGCGCCCTGGGTGCAAAACCCTACAAATACAGGGCAAGGGCCTGGTTCCTTGAAAGCCACGACAGCATATGCCCCTACTGTGGTGTGGGCTGCACACTCACACTTGACCTCAGGGAAGGCAGGATACTCAGGGTCAGAGGTGTGGACGGAAAGGGTGTCAATGACGGAGATCTCTGTGGCAAGGGAAGGTTCGGTTTTGATTTCATCTATGGCGAATCAAGGCTGAAAACACCCATGATCAGACAGGATGGTGAACTGAAGGAGGTTTCCTGGGAAGAGGCCATATACTATGTAACGGAAAGGCTGAAGGCCATCAGGAAGGAACATGGTCCTTCAGCTATAGGTGCGATAGGTTCCGCCCGGGCCACCCTTGAGGACAACTTCATGTTACAGAAATTCATGAGGGATGTAATCGGCAGTGATAATATAGACTCCTCTGCACGGCTGGGTTATGCCTGGGTGCTCAGGGGTTTTGAAGAGACCTATGGGTTGAGGCTTAACCCCATAAAGCTTGAGTCCCCCATAGGCAAAGAGGTGATACTCGTCCTTGAATCAGACATCACCTCCACTCACCCCATCTTCGGACTCAAGTTCCTTGAGGCAAAGAACCGGGGTTCCCATCTCATGGTGGTAGAGCCAAGGATGACAAAGCTTGCCCGTCGCTCATCAAAGTGGTACAGGATCAAACCAGCCACCGGAACAGTCTATCTGCTGGGGCTGATTAATTATGCCCTCAAAGAGGGGGTCCACCATAAGATGGAGCTTGAGGTTGAAGGACTTGAGGAACTGATGGACTCGGTAAAGGAGTACACACCAGAGAGGGTACAAGAGCTGACGGGGCTTGACAGTGAGAGCTTTATTGATTCAGCGAAGAGGTTCATAAATGCTGAAAGCAGGCTCATTGCACTGACAGTTGGGGCTGCCGAGAACCAGAAGGGGATAGAGACGGTGAAGGCTGCTGCCCAGTTATTAATGCTTCTCAATGAGGGCCCTGAGGCACTCCAGATACCTGCTGACTATTCCAATACCTATGGTGCCTGGCTGACAGGTGTAAGACCCCTCTCTGAGGGTAAAGACCTCTATACAATGCTCTATGAACCTGGCTCACTAAAGGCTCTTTACATAATGGGTGAGGACCCCCTTGTTACAATGCCCGATGCTGGAAGGATTGAGGAGACCCTGAGAGGCCTTGAGCTTCTTATAGTGCAGGACATAAGGCTCTCTGAGACAGCCAAGATGGCTGATGTGGTGCTGCCCGCAGCAAGCTGGGCTGAAAAGGAAGGTACATTCATTAATGCCGAGGGGATACCACAGCCAGCCCCAAAGGTGGTTGCTGCAGCGGGTGAATCAGTGCCAGACTGGAAGATACTGAGGAACATAGCCCGTGTGATGGAGCATGACCTCGGAGTGATAGAATTCTCCACCCTCAGGGACGAGATAAGCAGGATAGATATTGACTCGGGTATCCAGAGATGGAGGTTCTCACCAGTGGGGTATACCCTTGAGGAACAGCCTGACAGTGAATATCCGATCCTCATGGTAACGGGTAATATAATGCAGCACTCAGGAGCACTCTCGGTGATGTCCAAGAGCCTCAGCCATGTGCTCTCTGATGCCTTTGTCCAGATAAGTCCCGAGGATGCGGGGAAATACAATGTCACTGACGGCGGATTCATCAAGATTTCCTCCAGAAGGGGTGAGGTCTTCATAAAGGCAAGGGTCTCTGATGAGGTACCCCATGGCATGCTCTTTGTACCGGTGCACTTTGCCCATGCAAGGGTGAACACCCTTGTCAAGGTCTCCAGAGATGGAAGGGCCCATCCCACCCCTGTGAGGATAGAACCAAGGGGTGACAACGGTTCATCACCGGTCTGATTACAGGATGGTTGTCATTGTGGGGCCTGATCCGACAATCCACAGTCCTTCAATGGATTCCCCAGTCAAGCATGCCCTCTGGCTTAACCAGGGGGCTGGGGAATGACAACAAAAGGAAGACCACAATGGATTCCCAGGTCAGGCCCGGTAGTCCATGGTCTCAATTCTCAATGTATTGAATCTCTCCAACTACAATCCTGTTAATCCCTTTGAGGCTTTCAAGCGGTGTGGTGATGAATATCTTTCCCTCGCCTATACCATCAAAGAGCCCGAGCCCAAGGGTTATATCAGCCTCACTGTTCAGACCAAGCACGGTATTGTCCTTTATGAATATTTCAGCAGGCTTATAGATCCTGTCTCTATAGACAAGGGGTATGTCATGCAATGAAAGGCTATGAATACAGAGATCCTGGAAATACTCCCTGAACCTCCTGTTACGATAGTTGATCCTGTATTGACGGGTACGCTCTTTTACACAGGGTGAAACAGGTACCCTTATTATCCTTGATCCTTCCACAGCAGAGAGTATGTGTTCAAGCTCATGGGCCCGCTGCAGTGCAACTACATAATCAGGCCTGATGAGCCTTATCTTGCCCGTTTTGAGGTAAAAACCGATCCTGCCGGATACAAGCCCTGTGGTATCAACAATGATCCGCACCGTTGGTCTCTCTCTTGCAATATCATAGAGCACCCTTATCGCCCTCAGCATCTGGCGGATTCTCTTTGAGGGGTTGAAGACACCTATGAAAGACATGTAATCTGGAGAGATGCAGTGGAGGTCCTCTTCTTCATGATAGAACTTCATGCTTACCGTAGCTGGGGGCCCGATGGTGGACTGACCGATATCAGCATCAAGGAGACATACCTCTCTGCCTGACCTTACCAGTGTTTCCACAAGGAATCGTGAAAGAGAGGTCTTCCCCGTATCAGATGCACCTATGAGGAGGATCTTCCCGGCATGTCTCTCAAGTCTCTCGGCTATCTCAAACCATTCCGGCCCTGGCACTATCTTCATCCAAGAAAGGATTTCACCTCCTGGAACACTGCTTTTGCATCTTTTTATGAATCCCCGGGCATCTTGATACCCTTGCAATGAGGGGAGATTACAGGGGTATCTCATTAATACTGAAGATCGCAAGGAGCATGGATATAACAATGAAGGCGACCATCAGCCCCATCAGGAGTATAATCGCTGGCTCAATGAAGGCTATCAGCCTCTTTATCATGGAGCGTGTCTCACTCTCAAATCGCTCAGCTATATTGAGAAAGGTCTCCTCCAGCCTGCCAGCCTCCTCGCCTACCGCCACCATCTGAAGCACAATCTCGGGGAACACCCCGCTTTCTCTCAACGGCTGGCTTATACCCCGCCCCTTTCGTACCCCTTCCTCAAGCCCCTCAAGCCGTCTGGAAACCACCTCATTGCCTATGACCTCCCGTGATATCCTTATCGCCTTGAGGATGGGCACACCGCTCTTGAGGAGTGTACCCATGGTTCTTGCAAAGCGGGATATATAAAGTCTTGTCTGTAGTTTGCTCACAACAGGGATTCTGAGAAGAATACGGTCCATGAAGAGCCGTCCTTCATCGGTGTCTTTATATCGTTTCACAAGGTAAAGAATTGCCAGTACCAGTGCAACCCCAAGCCACCAGAACCTCACAATAAAATGGCTTGTATTAAGGAGTATCATGGTGGGCAGCGGAAGGCTCTGTCCCATCTCTTCAAATATTATTGCGAATTTCGGGATAACATAAAGCATGAGTACAGCTATTGAGGCAGAACCCACAATGGTCAAGAGGATGGGATAGATAAGTACGGAAAGCACCTCTTCCTTGAAGGCTGTCGTTGTCTCAAGAAAGGACACGATTCTCATCAGAACGGGCTCAAGCACACCACCGGTCTCACCGGAACGGACCATGTTCACATAGAGTTTTGGGAATATCCTGTGCCTTCTCATTGCCTCTGAAAGGGATTTACCCTGTTGCAGGTCCTTGTATATTTCGTTCAGGACCTCTCTTAATTCATGTTTCTCAGCATGTTGAGAGAGGATCAATATTGCCCTGTCCAGGGGCAGACCGGAACCAATAAGACTTGCCAGTTCCTGGGTTAGAATGAGAAGATCTTTCTGACCTGCCCGCCTGAAGATCCTAAACCTGCTTTCACGGAAAGGTGAGATTGACAAAGGAATGTATCCCTCTTTCCTCAGGGACTCCTTGAGTGACTCCATGTCAACAGCCTGGACCTTTGCCTTTACCCTCTTTCCATCCCTGTCAACAGCTTCATACACAAACACCTGCATAAATACTATCATAAAGTCTTTACCTTTCCAATATCAAGATGCTAAAATCACTGTAATTTCAGAATTGTAAGCAAGGCGGGGTGCCAATAAGACAGTCAGGAGTTTGTGGGTGAATGGGTAGATGAGTAGATGGGTTGATGGGTTAGTAGTAAGCAGTGAGCAGTTTAGGCGTGGATGAGCAAAACCAATTTCTGTCAGGAGGATAAAGATGGGAAAGATAAGAAGGGCAATCATAAGTGTTTCTGATAAGACCGGGGTGGATGATTTTGCCAGGGCATTGTCCGACCTTGGGGTGGAGATACTCTCCACCGGTGGCACAGCCAAGAAACTCAGGGACTCGGGTATTGAGGTGAGAGATGTATCCGACTATACAGGGTTTCCAGAGATCCTTGATGGAAGGGTCAAGACCCTTCATCCAAAGATACACGGAGGGCTCCTTGCCCGGAGAGACATTCCTGAACACATGGAACAGTTAAAAGAGCATGGCATTGAACCGATTGATATGGTGGTTGTAAACCTCTACCCCTTTGAGAAGACCATATCTAAGCCTGATGTAACATTCCCCGAGGCTATTGAGAATATAGACATCGGAGGCCCTACCATGATAAGGGCAGCTGCAAAGAATTTTGAGAGTGTTGTTGTTATAGTAGACCCGGGGGATTATGATACCGTGAGAGAGGAGATGGTCAGACTTGGTGGAGAGGTCTCCTATAAAACGAGGGTAAGGCTTGCACAAAAGGTGTTTGCCCTCACATCAAGATATGACGCAGCCATAGCGGGGTATCTTCAGAAGACGATAGAGGAGTCCGAACAGTAAAAGATGGAAAGATTCAACATAATAAAGGAACATTACAACCTGACCATCAAGGATGAGGAACAGGTCCAGAGCCTCTATCCCTTGATTGAAAAACGTGTTGACAGGATCATTGATAATCTTCAGCAGAGAATAATCGCCATGGGTGACCCTGTTATAATTGAGAAACTGAAGAAGCATCCTGACCTCCGAAAGCATCACAAACACTGGCTGCTGAATCTCTTCAGGGGACCCTATGATGGCAATTATCATCTGCGCCTTGTAAAGGTGGGAAAGGTTCATGCAGCCCTTGGGATAGACCCCCACCATGTCAGTGTATCAATGAATGCCATAAGGGCAATGCTTATGGATATACTGTCAGAGGAGATTGATGATCGCGTCCACAGGACAGCCCTCAAGGAGTCCCTGAACAAGCTGATTGATATAAACCTTGATGTAATCACAAGCTCCTATGTGGAGGAGGAGATACAGCAGTACTCCACAGCCTACAGGCTGAAAAGCTCACTGGTTACCTTTGCAGAAAGGTTCTCAGGCGCCATGAACCTTGTGCTTGTCTTTGCGCTTATATTTATCACCCTTGGTGTTGTGGGTCTCTTTGCCTACGATGTGGTGAAGATGTTTCAGGAGGGCCTTTCACGTGGCATCATCACCGCCCTTGGTTCGCTACTTATCCTGTGGGTTCTGATAGAGCTGATGAACACGGAGATATCCCACCTCAAGGGAGGGAAGTTCAATATAAGTGTTTTTATCGGCGTTGCCCTTGTGGCATTCATAAGGGACCTCATGGTTGTTACCCTCAAGCATGAAAAGCTGGAAACAGCATATTACTTTGTCGCCGCCATACTGACACTTGGTCTCGTCTACTGGCTTGTGATCAGAGCTGAACAAAAAAGAAATTAAGGAGGATTTCCAATGAAGGTTCTTGTCATTGGTGGTGGAGGAAGAGAACATGCCATAGTATGGAAACTTGCACAGAGCCCCAAGGTGGATAAGATCTACTGCTGTCCTGGCAATGCTGGTATAGCTGAACATGCAGAGTGTGTGGATATAGATCTGAGAGACTTTGAATCATTAGTGGATTTTGTCAAGTACGAATGGATTGACCTCACCATAGTAGGCCCGGAGGACCCACTTGCAAGGGGCATAGTGGATGTATTTGAGAAGAATGAGCTAAAGATAATGGGTCCTGACAGCAGGGCCTCACAACTTGAAGCCAGCAAGGTCTTTGCAAAGGAGTTCATGAAACGCCATGGGATCCCCACAGCAGAGTACAGGGTCTTTACATCCTATCTGCATGCAGAGGAGTATGTGAGGATGAAGGGTGCACCAATTGTGATCAAGGCTGATGGTCTTGCCGCTGGCAAGGGCGTGGTTGTTGCAAAGACAGTTGATGAGGCCATTGATGCACTGAAAAAGATCATGAAGGACAGGGTCTTCGGAGATGCAGGCGACAGGGTGGTGGTAGAGGAATGTCTCCAGGGTGAAGAGGCATCTTATCTGGTGTTTACAGATGGAGAGACGATACTGCCAATGGCAAGTTCACAGGACCACAAGAGGGTCTATGACAATGACGAGGGACCGAACACAGGCGGCATGGGTGCATACAGCCCTGCACCTGTTGTATCAGCAGATATAGAAAAGGATATCATGGAAAAGGTAATGAAGCCAGCTATCAAGGGATTGAACAAAGAGGGCATAAGATACAAGGGTGTGCTCTATGCCGGCCTGATGATCAACAAGGGCAGGCCCCACGTGCTTGAATTCAACTGCAGATTCGGTGATCCCGAGACCCAGCCCCTGCTTACACGTTTGAAGTCAGATCTCCTTGAGATATCCCTTGCAATAGTGGAGGAGAGGCTTTCAAGGATGACACTTCAGTGGAGACCCGAGGCCTCTGTATGTGTAGTAGCTGCCTCGGGAGGTTATCCGGGCAGGTATGAGAAGGGTAAGGAGATAAAGGGGCTTGATGATGTAAAAAAAATGAACGATGTTGTGGTCTTTCATGCTGGTACGTCCTTCCAGGATGGAAAGATTGTCACCTCTGGTGGAAGGGTATTGGGTGTTACCGCACTTGGTACAGACATAAAAGAGGCAAGGGACAGGGCATACAGTGCAATTGAGAAGATCCACTTTGAGGGTATGCACTACAGGAAAGACATAGCCCGCAGGGCTATAGAGAGATCATCAAATTAATGAAGATAGTCTGTCAGAATCGCAAGGCCTACCACGATTATGATATCATAGAGACCTACGAAGCAGGAATTGTTCTGACCGGCACAGAGGTAAAATCCCTGAGAGAAGGAAGGGCCAATCTCAAAGACAGTTATGTTATAATAAAAGAAGGAGAAGCCTGGTTGTTGAACTGTCATATAAGTCCTTACAGTCATGGTAATATCATGAACCATGACCCTGTAAGGACAAGAAAACTGCTCTTTCACAAAAAAGAGATCCAGAGACTGATGGGACAGATAGCCCAGAAGGGCTATACCCTGATCCCCCTGAAGATATACTTCAAAGGCCCCTGGGCAAAGGTTGAGGTCGCACTGGCAAAGGGGAAGAGGAAATACGAAAAGAGGGACCGCATCAGGGAGCGGGAGGCCCAGCGGGAGATTGACAGGGCCATGAAAAGACGTTGAACCAGGTTTAAAAAAGACGGTTTAAACGGTTAGAACCGCTTGAACTGCTTGAACGGTTCGAACTATTTATACGGGGGCGAAAGGACTCGACGGGGGTAGCGAAGTTCAGGTGGCATGCCGTGGTCCCGTCACCACGTAAAAAGGCGGGAAAAAACACAAACGCCAACAGCGAACTCGCACTCGCTGCTTAATAAATAGCAGCGCACCACCATGGAGACGCCTGCTATCCATGGCTGGTGTGGGCAAGCAGGCTGGCCTTAACCGCCCTGCCCTCGGGCATTAAGGCGAGAACTAAGAGGGATAGGATAATGAGAGCCTGTCTGTCGGCAGCTCATTATCCGACATTTAAAAGACAGACTAAGCATGTAGAGGCCTGAACGTAGTACTTCCGGACGTGGGTTCGATTCCCACCGCCTCCACCAGAATTATATTTAGATAATCTTCGCTTTTCCTTAATGTACCGAGATATTCCCTTTCACTTGTTAGCACCAGCCCCTCACTAAAGCCCTCGGGGGTATGCGTGGCCGGGGATCCATTTTTAACAGTGGATTGTCGGATCAAGTCCGACAATGACAGACTTACTATAATTCTTGTCATTACCCGGCTGGACCGGGTAATCCAGTCTTTTGTCTTTAAAGTACCGTGGATTGCCGTGTCAGGCACGGCA
>DROX01000031.1 GCA_011321725.1 Nitrospirota bacterium
CTGAGGAATGGGACCCTTCCTATCTTATGACACCTCTGCCTTACAGGGTTACCGTGTTTATTGAAGAACGGGAGGTCAAGATCGGTGCATGGCTCTATGTGGTTGAAAGCATAACGGGCGGGATGGTGCCGATCATCTATCTTGACACGGATATCCCCGACAACCATGATGAGGACAGGGGAATTACCCATTATCTCTATGGAGGGGATCAGGCATACCGCCTGAAACAGGAGATCGTGCTTGGCATCGGTGGTGTGAGGATGCTTGACGAGATAGGTTTTGAGATCAAGAAATACCACATGAACGAGGGGCACTCAAGCCTGCTCACCCTTGAACTGCTCAAACGATACAAGAGAGACATTGAGGAGGTATGGGATGAGAGGCTTGTCTGGGATGCGGAGAGCGTGAGAAGACTCTGTGTCTTTACCACCCATACACCTGTGGAGGCAGGACATGACAAATTCTCCTATGACCTTGTAAAGAAGATCATGTGCGAGGTAATCCCCCTTGATGTCATAAAGATGTTCGGCGGACAGGATCAGCTGAACATGACCCTTCTTGGTCTTAATCTGAGCCAGTACATTAATGGAGTGGCCAAGCGGCACAAGGAGGTCTCCCAAGATATGTTCCCCGGCTATGAGATACATGCCATAACAAACGGGGTACACTCCTTCACCTGGACCCATGACAGATTCAAGGCCCTTTACGACAAGTATCTCCCTGGCTGGGCAAATGAACCGGAGATATTTGTGAGGGTTGGGAGAATACCCTCAGAGGAGATATGGCAGACCCATATGGAGGTAAAAAAGGAGCTCATTGATTATGTCAACCAGACAACAGGTACAAACATGTCCTACGATCTTCTGACCATCGGCTTTGCACGAAGGGCCACATCATACAAGAGGGCTGACCTCTTATTCAGGGACGTGGAGAGGCTGCTCAGGATCGGAGAGGGCAGGATACAGCTGATCTATGCAGGAAAGGCCCATCCGAGAGACCTGCAGGGAAAGGAGCTGATAAAACGCATATTCCAGTTGAAGAATTACCTTGGGGACAGGATCAGGCTGGTCTATCTGAAAAACTACAACATGGAGCTTGCCCTGAAGATAATAGCAGGGGTGGATGTCTGGCTCAATACACCCCAGAGACCCTATGAGGCATCCGGCACAAGCGGGATGAAGGCAGCCCATAACGGGGTAATCAACTTCAGTGTACTTGATGGCTGGTGGATTGAGGGACATATTGAGGGATACACAGGCTGGTCTATCGGGGGGCCGCCGCAGGAACCCTCAGATCCTGAAAAGGATGCGGATGACCTGTACAGCAAGCTGGAGTCATCTGTTATCCCCACCTATTATGAAGACAGACATCTCTGGATAAAGATGATGAAGAATGCCATAGGAATGATCGCCTATTACTTTAATTCCCACAGAATGATGCGCAGATATGTTACAGAGGCCTACATAAGATGACCCTCACTCATACTCTACAGCCCATCTCTCAAAGATGTATTCAACGGGGTCTGATTCAATCCTCTTCAGGAATCTTATGCAGACCCTGTCATCAGGATTTACGTTACAGACATAACCAAAGAGCCTTAAGCAACAATATCCCTGGGGAATCTCCATGAGGGTCTCAAGAAAGAGCATGGAATGCCTCTTGACCCTGTCATCACGGATATTAATCATCGCCCCACCCCGGGAGATGTTTATAAGGAATCCCTTTAACTCCTTATCAGATCTGTAACGATTCAGTGCCTTGAAGACCATCTCTCCTTCCTCATTGAAAGAATCAAACCTCCCTGTCAGTTCCTCCACTGTTATAGAGTGGTCAGCCTCAACAGTGGTCTTTCTGATTATGTAAAGTCTCTTGTCATTCAGCAGTGGACTATCTTCTGGCAGAAGGGAATAGACAATACCATGGGACTCGCCAGCTATGTATCTTTTGTCCTTTCTGGGATCCAGAAACCTGAGACACAGGACCGGCGTCTTCAGCTGGTGAACCACTGTCTGGAGGATATAATTGCCTAACTCTGTGGGAAAGGAGACGATCATCTTTGCACCGGGTTCAATCCTGAACCCGGCTGGGATCCTAATGTACAGATACCTGTCATCAAAGTGGATAATCCTGCTATTCAGGCTCCTCCTGTCAGTTGTCATAAGCCTTATGGAACGGGAACGGTTCCTGAACTCATTCAATATATCCGTCTTTATCCTGAAGGGCGAGTCAATCTGCCTGTTCTCCCTGGAAAAGAGCCGTCTCTTCTCCCTTGGATTTATTACATCAAGGCTCTCCTTTGTTGCTGGTTTCACACTCATATTACCAGACAGGACTCTCCTTTCCAGGTTCTGATATCTTATCGTAAAAAACTCGGAATTTCTTTAATTTTCAATTCTTCTGCCTGATCCGCTTTTTTCAACCTCATTTGCATTCTCCGCAGTTTTATTTTTAAAATACATTATGGCCTTTAATTACATCAGAAAGATACCTCTACCAGAAGAGATACTCTCAGAGGTCCCTCTGCCCGAGAAGCTCAAGGAGCTAAAGAGGCGGAGAGACGAGGAGATCAAGGCGGTCTTTGAAGGCAGATCAGAGAGGTTCCTCCTTATTATCGGACCATGCTCTGCCCATGACGAGGATGCTGTCTGTGAGTATGTTAACAGGCTTGCAAGGCTCCAGGAGGAGGTAAAAGACAGGATAATACTCATTCCCCGCATCTACACGAACAAGCCAAGGACTACAGGGATCGGATACAAGGGGATGGCACACCAGCCAGACCCCCTGAAGGAGCCAGACATAGTTGAAGGGATTCACGCCATAAGGAGGATGCATATCCGGGCATTCTCTGAGTCACATCTAACAGCAGCGGATGAGATGCTCTATCCAGGTAACTATCCCTATCTTGAGGATATACTGAGCTATGTTGCTGTGGGAGCAAGGTCTGTGGAAAACCAGCAACACAGGCTCACCGTAAGTGGCCTTGATGTGCCCGCTGGCATGAAGAACCCCACAAGCGGTGACCTGATGGTGATGCTCAACTCTGTCAAGGCCGCACAGGCCCCCCATGTATTCAGTTACAACGGCTGGGAGGTAAGAACCACCGGGAACCCCCACGCCCACTGTATCCTGAGAGGGGCGGTAAACCAGTATGGCCAGAATATACCCAACTACCATTATGAAGACCTTATCAGGCTATCGGAGTTGTATCTGAATGATGGATACAGGTATCCTGCTATCATAGTTGATACAAATCATGCCAACTCAAACAAGAACCATCTTGAGCAACCACGCATTGCCCTTGAGGTGCTTGAGAGCCGTAGATACTCCGGTACGATAAGAACCCTTGTGAAGGGTCTGATGATTGAAAGCTATCTTGAGGATGGTGCACAAAAGCCCTCTGAGGGTGTTTTCGGAAAGTCCATTACAGACCCCTGCCTTGGATGGGAAAAATCAGCAGAACTGGTCAGAACAATTGCGGAAAGACTTTGATCCTTTAGTTATTGCTGCTTTTTGCATCACCTTTTTCTATCCCGGCTTTTCCACGCCGAAAGCTGACAGGGCAGGGCCTTTCTACTTATTCTCCTCCATCTCCCATACACCGCAGGGACATACCCCGGCGCAGAATCCACAGCCTATACAGAGACTGTCATCCACCTCATACACATAAGAGCCGTCTTCATATTCAGTCCTGCTTATTGCACCGTAGTAGCATGTCATCTCACACATGTGGCAGTCCCTGCAGACACCACAGGACATGCAGCGATTGGCCTCTTTCTCCGGCTTGAACGCCTTGTCCCTGCAGACATCGTAATAGGCTGTCTTGATCTTCTCATAGGGCACCATTGGCTTTGGCTGTGGTCTGTAATATGACCTGCCCGTAAGCAGCGCATGGATGGCCTCTGCAGCCTTTCGGCCATGGCCAATGGCATGTGTAACAAGCCCCAGCCGTGTAGCATCACCTATTGCATAGACCTTGGGATCAGATGTATGGCCGACCTCGTCAGCCTCAATCCAGCCGTTTTTGTCGGTGTGTACCGAGGCAGGGAGGAACTCTGTCATTGGCATGTCACCGATGGCAACAACCACCAGGTCAGCCTCAAGGCTTGAGCCATCTGTGAAGTAGATCCTTCTCTCCTCCTTACTGTATCTTTCAGTAAACTTTGGCCACATCACCTTTGTGCCAAGGCTCTGGGCTATCTCAAGCTCCTTTCCAAAGGCAGCAGGCTTCTGGATATCCACTGCCACAACCTCCTTTGCACCACAGTGGTAGGCCTGTGCTGCCACATCCATGCCGACATTTCCAGCACCAATGATTACCACCTTCTTGTCCTTCAGGTCAGGACTCTGTCCGAGGTTGATCCCCTTTAGGAAATCATAGGCCGTGACCATATCCTCTGCACCTGGCACATTGAGTCTGCGAGGTCTCTGGGCACCACATGCCACCACAACTATATCGTGGCTTTCATATATCTCCTGGAAGCTGTCCTTATCTATCCTCTTGCCAAGGTGTATCTTTACACCAATCTCCTCAAACCGGGCAATCTCTCTCTTTAACACCTCCTGGGGCAGCCTTTCCCTTGGGATACAGAACTCCAGCTTACCCCCGAGCCTGTTTTCTGCCTCATAGAGGTCCACTGTATGCCCCTTCAATGCAAGCTGCCAGGCAACTGAAAGACCTGCGGGACCTCCTCCAATGACAGCCACGGTCTTGCCCGTTTTCTCCTTGATCTCAGGTGCCTTTACCTCAAGGGCAGCCTTCCCAAGGGCCTTTATGTTCACAGGCTCGTCAATCTGACCACGGGTGCAGGCCTCCATGCAGAGATTCGGACAGATCTCTCCACATACAGTGGCAGGCAGTGGTGAGTACTGAAGCACAAGCTCTATAGCCTCATGGAGTTTTCCTGCCCGGATCAACTGGGTCCGCCTGTATGTGGGTATGCCTGTTGGACAGGCATACTCGCAGGGAGGGGAGTACTTGTAGTTGTTCCATACCGGCCTGAATCTCCTGTCCTGGCCTGTTGTGACATAGGGCAGTATCGTCCTGGGATGGGTGATATACTCTGCAAAGATACCGCCTTCACCCACACCTGTCTCCCAGATCTTTGCCCTGAAGTCCTGGATACTCATCTTGAAGGGCCTCCTCTGCGCCCTTTCCTGGGCTGTATAGGGGATCAGCTTGCGCCACGCCTTCCGGTCAGAGGTAAGTTCATCGTAATACTCGGTTCTCTCAATTGCCTCAAGGTAGGGTTTCATGTTCTCTGTAAGCCACTGCCAGTCCTGGTCCGTGAGGTCAAGGAGCTTCACATCCGTCTCGCTGTAGCCCTCTATCTCACCCCTGAAGTATATTACACCACCCACCATGCCCACACAGGGTCTGTAACCCAGTATATTTTTTGGGTTTCTTGGATTCACCCCACAGACAACAGCAACACCACCGGCCTTGAACTCAGCAAAGGTATCACCCACATCCCTGAAGTACCATGACTGGGGCGGATCAAACTTTGGGTTATGCTTGGTCATTGTATCGCATCGTGCACCACCGCTACCCTGGACATAGAGGATACCCTGAGCAGCGGCATTATGTGCTCCGTTTGTGACATCCCCGAGGACCGTGATCTTTGCACCGCAGTTGAGCCATCCCACATCATCAGATGCACTTCCCTTGACAATTATCTCGGTGCCGAACATGCCCATGCTGCCAAGGCGCTGTCCCACAGGACCCTCCACTACTATCCTCACCTTTTCGTCCCTTGGCCAGATCCTCCCGCCTATACCGTGCTGGCCGTCAGCTATGATATGCAGTTCCCTGGCACCCTGGCGTACCGCCTCCTGTATCTCCTCCTCAAATATCCTTGAGGGGATCCTTTTTCCGTCCCTGTTTCCTCTGAGTACCACCTTTTTCATATACCTTTATCTCTCCAGAGATACTGATGTATTCATTACGCCCAGAGGCCCTTTAGCATGCATAGCTTATCTGGAGCCTCTCAGCCACAGCAGGGTCATCCGCACTCAGGCCATCAGACATCCCGATGGGCAGTTCCGTGCTTCTACCCATGGGAGCGAAGATCTTCCTCAGCTCCACATCTATTGACTTGAAGACCTCAACAACCCTCTCTGCCACCTTGTCTGGATCAAGCCTCCTGTACAGCCTTGGATCCTGGGTGGTTATGCCTCTTGGACACCTTCCAAGGTTACAGACATTACACCTGTTGTATTCATCACCAAAGCAGCCTGCCGCAGCCTGCATGATGTATTTACCGATAGAGACCGCTGATGCACCAAGCATGAACAGGGCTGCTGCATTGGCAGCAAGGTTGCCTGTCTTGCCAACACCTCCTGCAGCTATTAAGGGTATCTCGTTCTGTCTGCCCTGTTTGACAAGATCAAGGTAACATTCCCTGATGTTTGATGCTATGGGATGCCCCATCTTGTCCATTGAAACATTGTATGCTGCGCCGGTGCCGCCATCCTCCCCATCTATGGAAAGGGCAGCTGCATAGGGGTTTCTTACAAGGTTGTTAAGAACAGCCCTTGCCGTTCTGGTCCCGGATATCTTGGGATACACAGGCACCCTGAACCCCCAGGCCATTGACATGGACTGTATCATCTTCGCCACTGACTCCTCAATGGAGTACTTTGTCTGGTGAGTGGGAGGTGATGGCAGGTCAACACCCATTGGTACCCCCCTGATCTCTGCTATCAGCTTGAGCACCTTGTGCGCCATGAGGAGGCCTCCATCACCGGGCTTTGCACCCTGGCCGTACTTGATCTCAATTGCACATGGGTCCTCCACCATGTGGGGAATGGCCCTTACGATCTCATCCCAGCCGAAATAGCCCGATGCAATCTGCAGGATGAAGTACTTTATGAATCTTGACTTGAGGAGCCTTGGTGGCATCCCGCCCTCGCCGGAGCACATCACCACGGGCATCCCCTCCACCTCATTGAGATAGGTTATGCCCATGGCAAGCCCCTCCCACATGTTCGGTGAGAGTGCGCCAATGGACATGCTGCCTATCATCACAGGATATATCTCCCTTACAGGTGGTATGAACTTGCCGGTAGATGTATCAACCTCTACCCTGCCATCAACAACCTTTATGGGTAGTTCCTCGGCAGGCAGTATCCTTCCCAGATAGGTCCTTATCCTGAACTCATGGCGACCGGCATCAAGTGCAGGGTCAGTGAGCATTGATATCCTTGTGAATTTAAGCCTGTCCAGTGTTGACGGTGTGGGGTCGTTTCTTCTGCCGCCACGCCTGTAGGGGTGTCCACCCCGGTTTTTGTGGAAGAGAAACTTGTGCTGCGGGTTGTACTGTGGTTCTATCGCATCATTGGGGCATACAAGCGTACAGGTACCACAACCGGTACAGTACCTGTTTATATCAGTGGACTGCTTGATGACAGTTACGATCCTTCTTATTGTCCTGGGCTCAGGGGTCGGTCCCTCTGATACAACCGTCCTCTGCACAACAACAGAGGGCTCTATGGAGAACATGGGGCAGACCGCTGTGCAGCGTCCGCAACGCTTGCAGCGGTCGTCACGCCACTTTATTATGTAGGGAAAATCCTTTATTGTTAATTGATGATTGTGGTCCAACCTTGCAGCTGGTTCCATACCTTCACCTCCTGGGCATCAGGTGAGACTACCACCATATCATACTTCATGGGGAATATATCAAGGGAACGGTCCCTCTCAGGCAGTGCCCTGTCAAGTCCGCACTCCTCTGACATAAGCCCGTACTTTCCTTTAACTCCTCCAACCACTCCGGGACGGAGCTTCTTGCTGTCCTGTACCATAAAGGTGGTCCCATCTGGCAAAAACCCTATAACACAGTTGGGACCATCAATGCATAATGGCCTCAGTGTTATCTTGAGAAACTTCACTATATCCCTGTCATCCCTGGTTTCTATCTCCGATGTCTTCAGCGGTGTTATTACATCTTTATAATAAATCAGGGGGAGGCCGAGCCTCCTGCATGTGTAATGAAGTATATGTGTGAAGACCTCACTGTCACTATTGTAGCCGATATAGCCAGGGAACCCCCTGCTCATCAGGAACTCCCTTATTGGTACAAAGGCCGTGTTCTCGCCATTCGTCATGGAGCCATAGCCCTGTATAAAAAAGGGATGGCATGCATAGAGGTTTATGGCATAATTCGTGTTCTGCCTTCCCTGCGCGAATATTATCTTTGCCTTGAGGGTTGAGCTGTCAAGGCCGAAGAATTCACCAAGGGTCAGGGGGTCACCAACCTCCTTCAGGGTGAGGATGTCCGGGTAGAAGGAGAACACAATGATTGACTCATCGGCCTCACCCATCCTTCTCAGTGCGATACGGGTCCTGAGAAGAAGATCCTCCTTCTCCTCTTTGGACTTTTCCCTGTATTCCGAGGGATAGTCATAGACACGGGCGAAATAGTAGTCCCTTCTTTCTATCTCTTTTTTGGGTCTTATCTTGGGTGTCCAGGTATAGAGGAGCTGGAAGCCCAGATCATTCATGTAGTCATCAAGGGCATGGACTCCTTCCTTGGAACATATTCCGGAAAGAATGGGATAGTCCTTGAACTCCTCAAATTCACCACCCAGGTTCTTCAGTATAAGCCCCATCCCTGAACCATCATGACCCTCCTTCATGGTCTCCAGGGCGAGGACATTCTCCATTGGGGAGATATATTCATTTGATGTAATTGCTGCTAACCTGCACATATCTTCCTCACTGATAAGAGTCCGGCTACATCAGGCTTCTGATTTTTTCCTGTCTCTTCAGGACTGAATACACCTTGAGGTAACCTCAGGGTCGTAAGTGTTTCAGTACCTTTTGTAAGTAGGCAAAAATTTGCCGTCATATATAATAAAAATATTTCCAGATCTTTGTCAAACCTCGTACAGTTTAGGTTTTTTACTCATTCCCGTCGGCTGGATTTCATGTTATAATACAACCATGGCAGAAGGACAGGAAAAACTGGTTAAAACAACGGTATACCTTGAGGAGGAGTTGCTTGAGGCCCTTGATGAGTATGCAGAAAAATACTCAAAAGAGACAGGACAGAAATGGTCGCGTGGTGCAGTGATAAGGCTTGCCCTGAGCGAGTTTTTCTCACGGCAAGGGAGGATACTCTGAGTTCTTCGGGCCTTCAATCTATGTAGCTGTTGACCCTCTCAGGCACAAACTCCTCGGAGGAAAGTACATTTCTGGCAAACCTGAGGACCATACCTCTCTGCTCCGGTCTGAGCTGCGGATAGAACACGGGATGGGCCACAACGGATGCCCTGAAGGCATAAAAAGGTGCCACAACCCGCAACAACTCCCTGTCACCTGTAAGCCTGATGTACTCGTCATAGAAGAGCCTTAATGCCTCTTCATAGGGACCTCTTACCCTGTCATGATACATTATTGAGTAGAAGATATAGTTAATGGTCAGGGCGGTCACATCATCAGCACCATCACCCCAGGGACCGCGGCTACGGTCAAGAAGCACAAAGTCTCCATCCTTGAACCATATATTGCCGGGGTGGAAGTCGCCATGGATCTGGCAGAGCCTGTGGCTCAGCCTCTTCAGCCTCGGCCTCCACTGCACAGCCATCTGCTCAATCTCAGCCATCTCTTCATAGCTTATGTGCCCGTCAGGATAAGAATCAAAGACCCCCATAAGGCACTCACCATGCCCTATTGTATCCCTTATCTTTCTCCAGTAAAGGGTCCTGGATTCCTTCTTTACGCCATGTATCTCCGAAAGATAACCTGCCATGAGTTTTATCTTTTCCCTGTCCTCTGATTCAAGCCTGTCCTTGTCCTTCATCGCTTCAAGATCAAAAAAGTAGCTTGTTCCCTCTGCCATCTCCATTATGAGGAAGTATTCCCTGCCACCGCTTATGGACCTGATTGAACCGTCCTGCATCAGTGCCACCACATCAAAGGGTTTTACATGCTTGGGAAGTTTTCCATATTCATCATAGGCAAGGAGGAAGACCTGCGCCCTGTCAGAGGGATAGTCATGCCCCAGGCCTTCTGGGGCAAGGTCCTTTATCACATAACGCTGAACCCCCCTGGTGGTCTCAATTACAAGGGAAAATCCCGTACCATGGACACCCGCACC